>NZ_JACBEZ010000012.1:0-85410 GCF_013391465.1 Acinetobacter sp. SwsAc2
GCCACCGAATTTCTTCGCACATACAGTTGCAATTGCAGCTGTTAAAGTTGTTTTACCATGGTCAACGTGACCGATTGTGCCCACGTTAACGTGTGGCTTATTACGTTCAAACTTAGCCTTAGCCATGTTCATCTTCCTCGTTTACGTCGAACACAGGTATAAACAACTCAGTATCGACACATCGCCTAAAAAATCAAACACCAAATACTTGAAAAGCAGACTAATAAGCCTGCTTCTTTAAAAATTTGTAGAATTTCTACTAAACTGTAATCTGGAGCTCTTATCGAGATTTGAACTCGAGACCTCTCCCTTACCAAGGGAGTGCTCTACCACTGAGCTATAAGAGCAAATATAAAACTTCAAATGGAGCGGGAGACGAGGGTCGAACTCGCGACATGTAGCTTGGAAGGCTACCGCTCTACCAACTGAGCTACTCCCGCACGATGTTGGTACAAAGACCACTTTCTTGAAGTCTTAAAATTGGTGGTGAGGGAAGGATTCGAACCTTCGAAACTTTCGTAGCGGAGTTACAGTCCGCCCCCTTTGACCGCTCGGGAACCTCACCATTTTACACTTACTTCAGTGTCGCTCTTTACTTAACTCACTCAACCCCCTAAGATGGTGCCGGCACACGGATTCGAACTGTGGACCTACTGATTACAAGTCAGTTGCTCTACCAACTGAGCTATGCCGGCGTTTCTTAGTGTTTCGTACGTTTCGTATCGGAACGGTGTGCAGTTTAGCAAAACTCAAAATCCTTGCAAGTGTTTTTTTCAAAAAAAACGTCAAAAACTCACAAAATCAATCCGTTTGACGATAATTCAACCGCTTTGATCACTGCGCGAGCTTTTATTTGGGTTTCATTCCACTCAGATTCAGGATTTGAGTCATAAACAAGCCCCGCTCCTGCCTGAACATAGACCTTATTTTCACGAATAACGCAGGTACGAATCGCAATCGACATGTCCATTTCGCCATGCCAGCCTAAATAACCAACAGCACCACCAAAAATTCCACGTTTTACGGGCTCAACTTGATCAATAATTTCCATCGCACGGATTTTTGGCGCACCTGAAAGTGTGCCTGCAGGGAAAGTTGCTTTAAAAACATCCAATGCATCCACATCATCACGAACTTCACCTTGCACATTGGAAACAATATGCATGACATGCGAATAACGTTCGATCACCATTTGATCAGTCACTTGCACTTTGCCAATTTTCGAGACACGACCGACATCATTTCGACCCAAGTCAATCAGCATTAAATGTTCAGCAATCTCTTTTTCATCCGACAGCAAGTCTTGTTCAAGCGCTAAATCTTCTTCTTTGGTTTTACCACGTGGACGTGTTCCTGCCAGCGGACGTACGGTTGCAATCCCATTTTCAAGGCGAGATAAAATTTCAGGGGAAGAACCGACAATATGAAAAGGCTGATTATTTTCCAAAGTTTGCCCTTGTACCAAGAACAAATAAGGCGATGGGTTCAAATGACGTAGCGCACGATAGACTTGTAAAGGCTCACCATCAAAGTCAGAGACCATGCGATGCCCTGGTACCACCTGCATCACATCGCCCGCACGGATGTATTCTTTCACCGTTTCAATCGATTCTAAGAATTTTGCTTTGCCCGTGAGTGACTCAAAATGCGGTGCAGTATGCGGCGTGGCTTTTAGACTAATTGGCGTTGCGAGTAAATCTTCCAATGCATCCAGTTGCTGCTGGGCTTGGCTATACGCATCCGCGTCAACCACATCGGCATGCACGATCAGGAATAGCGTATCTTTTAAGTTATCAAACACAATCACTGTTTTAGACAGCATCATCCAAATATCAGGTAAACCCACTGGATCTGCTTCTGGCGCGTTGTTTAAACGCGGTTCAATATAACGTACCGCATCATAACCAAAGTAGCCCACCAAGCCCCCTGTAAAGCTTGGCAGAGCAGGTAAATCAGCTTGAGTAGGTACTTTATACCGCGACTGAAAATCCCGGATGAATTGAAACGGATCTGTACAAGGTTGTTTTTCTATGGTGCCGTCGGCTTGTTGAATGGTTAGCTCACCCGCGTTGCATGAGAACACGGTAGATTCACCTAAACCAATAATAGAATAGCGTGCCCAATTCTCCCCACCTTCCACAGATTCAAACAAATAGGCTTGCTTATGCTCTTTTAGGCGCGCAAAGACGGACAATGGTGTCTCAGTATCGGCTAAGCGCTGACGATAGACAGGAATCAGGTTATAACCCGCTGTTTTGAGTTGATCGAATTGAGTTTGCGTTGTCATGAGTGTTCTCTATTTTTTCAATATGGCGTGATCAGTTTTTAAAATTAGTGCTTGGAGTTTCGCCATCGAAAAGTCATATGTTTACTCATGTTCATTCCTTCGTTTGCAAAGTTACCCGATCAGTTCACACAGATTATCCACTACTTGCTGTGGCTGACAGTCTAAAATATTTTCACCATGATTATAGCCATAGCTGACCACAACACAATCAATACCCGCACGGCGTGCAGCCTCAACATCATTGGATGAGTCCCCAATCATTAAGACCTGATCTTTGCTTTGCGCATATTGCTCAACACAATGTAACAATTGGCGCGGATGCGGTTTGCGCTCTTCGAAACGATCGCCGCCGATGACATCCGCAAAATAATGGGCCATGCCTAAATGATCGACAATGGCGCGTGCAGGCAATTCAGGTTTATTGGTCACGCAAATCATGGTTTTCTTTTGTGCCAAGCCCCATTCTAAAAACTCCAGAATGCCATCAAAAGGCTGAGTTTCCACACATGGGTCGGCATTATAAATTTTTAAAAACGTCTCCAACAATTGTTGTTGCTGAGCAGGATCGACTTTACCCGTTAAATGTTGCAAGGTACTTTGACAAAATAGCGCCGTTCCCTTACCAACCCAGACCCGCACCTGCGCTTCAGTAACGGTAGGCAGTTGCAAAGCATTCAGGCTCATATTCATGGCACGATGCAAATCTGTTGCTGAATCCACCAAGGTTCCATCTAGATCGAAAAGTAAAACCTCTCGCTGTGCCACATTTGCAATATTCATTCACCCTCACCCATTTTTATCGTGTACTGCCCAAAAACAATCAAGGCATGCTTGTGCATGCCTTGATTGTAGTGTGATCTGCGTTTTATTTGAACATCAGCCAAGCAATAATCGCTAAAATAATCAAGACAATAATCGAGATTAACCCGAGCGAGGCATTTTTCTGAGTTTCCACCTCTTGCTCAACCTGTACTTTTGAAGCCTCGTTGTTCTCAACCTGAGGTACGCTAGGCGCATTCAAATCCACCCCTGCAGGAATAGGAGCGGGTTTCGGAATACCGACATTTTGCGGCATCCCGTCACGCGTTAAACTCACATTACCATCGCGTTCTTTTAGCTCAGGCATGCCCTGATCGCTCATATGCTGAGCTGCCGTTTTCGGCAGTTCTGGCTCAACAACAGGCGCATCAGCACTCACTTCCGCTTGAGCCGTTTCTGAAGCAGCTACTGCTTCAGATGGCTGGCTAATCGATGTTTCAACCACAGCCGCGCCCAAAGTTGCAGCCTCTACCGATTCCACCACATCTTCTAACGCTTTAGCAGGCTCAAAGACCGAAAACTTTAAGCTTGCAAACTGGACGATATCACCCTGCTTCAACAACGTTTCTGCCGCAATTTGCACATCATTTACATACGTGCCGTTTGAAGAACCCAAGTCTTGTAGCCACAAAGCCTGTTCTTTCAGTAAAAAGGCCGCATGTTTACGCGAAATTTCAGATTGTTGTAATAAAATATCCGCTGCTTGATGACGACCGACCAACATATCACGATCAATGCTTATTTCCTGACCAGTTAATTCGCCAGTAATTGCTTGTATTTTCCAAGTCATGACTTATCTCTCTATGTGCTGATTTATGATAACACAGAGAATATTCTTTACCATTTCACCTTCCCTCACAGATGAATAGTAGGACAGCTAGGCTGAACCTATCGAGACATTCTCAGTATATCGCTCAGGGATGGAATAGCTTGTCGATACCGCCTGTGCCGTGTGTGCCACGCGAGCACCTTGAACATTTTCCATTAGGTTCAAGCCAATATAAGGGTGACCCGTTGGGTATAACTGACGCGAGGTGGTATTTTTAGGAACATTAGCAATCGGCTGTTTACGAATCGCAGGTTCAATAGCCACAGGCGTTGTTTCAACCATCGGTTGCGTTGTGGTTGGACTGCTTGGCACCTGTTGATACGATTGTGGCAAGGTCGGTTTGGTTGATGTCACAGGCAAGCGCTGTTGGAAGACATCATCGACATTTTCAGGCAACTTGGCAAAGCTACCATCTTTATCCATGGCCAACTGCAAGCTATAAAGCTGACTGTAGCGCTGCTGAGAAAGGCGACGTGCAGACTCTCCATCCCCCACAATCGTCGGATGAATGAAAACCAGCAAATTGCGTTTCTGATCCGACTTACCATCTGAGCGGAATAAACGCCCCAACCCCGGTATTGCACCAAGACCTGGGATCGATTGGCGTGAATAAGACGTATTATCCGAAATCAAGCCACCTAAAACGATGGTATTGCCATGTTCCGCCAAGACCGAGGTTTTAATCGCACGCTTACTGGTGACCAAATCCTGCGCTTCACCTTTATTGGTTTTGACATCCGAGACTTCTTGTTCAATCTCTAAGCGGATGGTGCCACCTTCACCAATATGCGGCACCACCTTAAGCGTCACCCCTACATCTTTACGTTCAATGGTGGTGTAAGGGTTGGCTGTACCTGAAGAGGTCGTAGAAACTGAGCCTGTTACAAAGGGCACATTTTCACCCACGACGATATAGGCCTCTTCATTGTCCATGGTGACAATCGATGGTGTAGACAGCAAATTCGACTTGGTATTACTTTTTAATGCTTGGATCATCGCGCCATATAACTGACGCGAGCCATCACTGCCTTCTTTATAATCCCCAAGGATTAACGAACCACCCGCGCCAATTGCACTTGCAGCCCCCGCACCGCCACCCGTTAAATAGTTTGCAGCAATACTTTTGAGACTCGAACCAATATTGTCAAAATTGATAATCCCAACACCACTACTTAAATCACCCATCGCCCATTGCACGCCCAACTGGTCGGCATCATTGCCTTCCACCTCGAGAATAGTCGCCTCAATCAGGACTTGCTGGCGACGGGTATCCAACTGCTGAATAGCAGACTCGATTTCACGCATCAATTGAGGGTCAGCCTTGACCACCAACGCATTTTGCGAACTATCGGCAATAATACTGACCCCATTACTGTTAAAGCTGGTGATGTTGTTCTGATTGCGATTGGACTGGCTGTTTAAGTTAATACTTGGGGTGGAAATCTGTGAAGATGAACCTTCACTCACGCTATTATTTTGGTTATAGCTGGAATTACTATTGTTATTGCTGTCGTTAGACTCGCTAGAATTAACAGCCTGCCCTGAGACCAAACCTTGTAAAATTTCGGATAAGCTTTTAGCGCTGGCATATTTTAAGCGGAACACTTTCAATCCGCCTAGACGCTCCGCAGCAGGTACATCCAGCATCTCGATCATTTGGCGAATACGTTTACGCGTCGCGGTATCCCCTTTTAGAATAATCCGATTGGTACGGTTATCTGCAATGATTCGTATTCTGGAACCCTTTAAATCTTTGATCGAGCCTGTTCCGCTCATACTTTCCAACAACCCAATCATTTCCTCAGCCTGACTCGACTGCAACGACACCGCTTCGATGTCATTTTGTCCCGTCCCATCCAAGTTACGGATGATGGTCTCAAGCTGATAAATATTGCTGGCGCGATCTGACACAATCAGTGCATTGGTGCCATTCACTGCAGATAAATGCGCAAACTGCGGCATCAATGGACGCAGTGCAGGAATCAAGTCATTGGCATTGGTGTTTTCCAGCCAAATCACCCGCGTCACAACCTGATCGCCTGTGGCACGGTGACGAACATCATAGGGAATGCCTGAACTTTTAACATTACTGTCAGGCACAATTTTAATGGTCCGCCCAGAAGGAATCGCAACCACACCATTGACATTCAAGACCCCTAAGAACAAGTCGTAGACTTCTTGCTTATTCAACGCTTTGTTTGAAATCACCGTGACATTGCCGCGTACCCGTGGATCAACTGCAAAGTTTTTCCCCGTAATATCGGCAACTTCATTAATAAATGCAGTTAAGTCCGCATCGCGCAGATTAATTTTCCACGTTTGTGCATAGCTGGCTGTACTCACCATGGCAAGCAAAGGCGCTGCGATTGTCAGTGCCCAAGCAGGGCGGTGATTCAATAAAGCCATAAATCCAAGTCATTCCTAACTAATATTGGTGATGTTCGATCACTGAAAATTCTGTTGTACCGTAATGATACGATCACCACGTTTCACTTCTATTTTTACTTGTCCTTCACGGCGCGCACGTTCTAACAACTGCGCGTCGTTTTGCCCCTGTCCGATCGTTTGACCATTTAAAGACATAATCTGATCCCCTGCCTGTAAGCCTAAACGGCTTCGCAGTGCAGCTGGTGTTTGCTCAGTGACTTGATAACCTTGCCCTGTATTACTGGTATTTACACCCAAATCTTTTAAATATTGCTCACGATCTTGTTGTAAGTTCTGTACTGCTTGGCCTAATGCTTGCTGCTCTTGACTCACAGCAGGCGCTGCAACGGGTGCTGTTGCTGGGGGCACAATTTGCTGATCTAAATTATCAATCCCTTGAAAAAACAATTCTCGGGTTTGCCCACTGTTATTTTTGAGAATCACGCGATCCCAATACACCTCTGACAAATAATAAGCGCTGCCTTCGATGTTTTCCCCCACCCGATAGCGCTCTGCTACATTATTTGCCTTAATCACAGCAGATGAGAACTGACTGGGTTGTCCAACCACCACCCCTTGTAGCTGTAAATTGAGCTGATCATCTGCGGGATTCTTACTTTGCTCTGCAAATAACGCAAAATTGGTAATATTCGGAACTTGAGGTTGCTGCGAACCCAATTCAACGCGTGGCATTTGCATGACTTGTGGTGGCGCCACCCAAAGCCAAAATAAGCCAGCCAACTTCCAGCATAGTGCTAAGATCAAAAGCATTAAGCACAGTGGTGCTATACGTTCAAACTGTTTGAGATTTAGCTCTGGTAATTTTTGCAGATCAAAACCCATTAAAAGCCCCCACTAAGCAAAGGCTGACGTGAACTCACCACATAACTATCTAGGCCTGCTTTGCCTTGATATGACGGGACATTCAACATGAGACGCTGGGTTAATTGCACATCTAACATCAGACTTGGGTCGATGGTCAGGTTCATCAGTTTTTGTTGTCGTTGATCGCGTAAATCGACTATCAGCTTATTTTGCTCCTGCGACAAACGACCCGCCAACGATGGAATCTGCATTTGTTGTGGGCGCTGCGCAAAGATATACATGAGTTCGCCGCCTGCCCATTGTACCCCCCCATCCACTTGGTCAAATCCCTGCTCTTTTTTATAATTAAAATCAATTTCTTGTAACTGAACCGCATTACTCGGCCATTGCCAATTGGCCAACGACTTTAACGTTTCTGGTGCAATTTGTCCGTTTAAATCACGCACCATTATTTTTTTTCCAAACCCATAGGCCAAAACGCCTTCAAGCTTGGTATTGCCACTATAAATTTCGAGATTGGCACCTGCACGAAGGAGCAGTAAATCTAAAGGTCGGGTGGTCCAAAGCACCGTCCCGCGCAATTTTCCAGTTTGCCAATCAGCCTGTCCATGCCAAATATTACCGCTGACGTTATGTAAAACTTGGTTGTTTTTATAAAATTTTGCAATGAGCCATGCCGCAGGAATTTGCAGCAAAACAAAAATTAAAAACGCAACGACTGCAAACATCCACCACGTGATGTATTTAGGTTTTGTGATTCTCCCACCACGAACTTTCAATTATTCTTCCTTGCTTCATTTCTTGTCTTTCTTTGATAGACATTATGCATAATTTTACAACAACACCAAACTTTAACTATAAAAAAAACCAAGCAGATAATGCTTGGTTTTTTGAGCTTATGTCACATCTGTGACAAGGTGATGACTTAGATTAAAAAATCTTCAAGCTTCGCACCTTTTTCTAACTGAGCCACCAACCAACGTGGTTGCTTACCACGGCCAGTCCATGTCTCAGCAGCATTGCCTTTGTTACGGTAACGCGGTTCAACCGACTTACGTGTACCTTTTTTACGCTTAGTCGCGCCAAACTCTAAAATTTGTTCAATGCTTAAGCCTACATTTTCCGCAATCGCGTTAATTTGGGTATAGGCATCTTCAATTGCTTGATCTTTTTTAGATGCAATTAAAGCTTCCGCTTCGATTTGTAGACGCTTTAACTCTTCTACGGATAAATTACTAATATCTGGCATTACATTAACTCCATTAACCAACATTTTATTTACTGAGTCTATTTAATAATATTTTGATTAGACCAAAGACTCAACTCATCCATGACTTAAACAACAATACTTAGACAGTATTTATATAGTCTAGCGACTTTTAAAATAAATAAAAAGATATTTATATTTGATGACCGACCGTTAACTCAAATTCTTTGAGTTTTTGACGCACCAGTTCAGGAATTAATGTTTTCTGCATATTGGTTTTATCGACACAAACAATGACCGCTTCTGCTTCTGCAACTAATGCTTGTTGCTGTTCACTCCATAATAAATAGTGCATACGAAATGCACTATTTCTGAGTTCTTCAATACGTGCACTAATTTTTAATTGGTCTGGATAAAATACTGGTTTTAAATATTTGCACTGATTTGATGCAACAACAGTTAGTACATCCGCAGATAAAATACCCGTATGTTCAATATACGCCAAACGCGCACTTTCAACATAACGATAATACATGACATTATTAACATGACCAAAGGCATCCATATCTCCCCAAGCCACGTGTTGAGTATAAACCAATGGGTAATCTAAAACGCTCTGCATTATGCACCTATATTTTCATTTCTACAAAATTTGCATTATTTTCAAAAATTAAATTTAACTGTTTAATTAAATCTTCATCACCATTTAAGGTCGATTTGACTCTTAAATAGTTCATTAATACATTATCTGGATATAAACTTAATAACGCATCTGCCTGCTCTTGCATGCCTAAAGCAGTATAAATATGCCACTTGGCAAAACTCAAAACCGGCACACTCGTATACTTCGCTTCCCATGCTTCAATGTGTTGCTGCAAGTCCACATAATCGGGTTGCTGTTTCAAAAGTTGCTGCTGGAACCACAAATAAAATACTTCGGAATTAAACTGCTGATTGAGCAAATAAATCGACAAGTGTTCGTGCTGTTCACTCATGTCTGGCATACGTGCTAATAACTTAAGCCACAGCAGTTGAACATCATAACTGCGGCTGAAAATCTGATCAGACAAGTCTAAATAACGTTGTTTTAAATCCTCTAAATTTTCATAATTGGCTTGATCAAATTTTATCAACAAACGCTTCAGCCATGCTTTTTTCACATCTTGATCTAAATGACCATATTGAGTTGAGCGTAAATAAAGCCATGGAAACTGAATCGCAAAACGCCCCCATAGCTCTTTTAAACACGCTTCATAAGCGGTTTGCACATCTTTAAGCCAAGGTGAAAGTTCATGTTGATTGAGAAACTCTAGATGGGTTAAAGCCTGTTCTGCATCTTCTTGTGCTAAAAACAGTTCAATACGCTGCAGTTCCGCCAACTCAAAAGCCATGGCATTGCTTTGGCTCAAGGCGCTTAAGGCTTCAGGGAACTGCTCCTGCATCAAATATAAACGTGCATCGATAATACTTTTGAGCAAGCCCGACTGCGCGAAGGCATTTTGAATAAAGGCTTGTTGATCTCGGCCTGCATCCAACAACCAAATCACAGCCAGTTGTTCATAAGGATGCAAACTTTTAAAATCAAAAACAGTTTCCGCTTTGCGTTTTTCTCGACTGAGATACCGTTTTAGCCCCAACCAAACCAAATGCAAGCTAAAACTAAGCAGTGCTAGCGCAATAAATACGATCCAGAGATTGGTTTGTAACTGCCAGTCATGCCAAAACACGTAGACATAACCCGCACCATGCCCATAACTCAAGACACTCAACACAGCAATTGCAATTAAACTCACCAAACCATAAGCAATCAGTATTTGTTTCATTCCATTACCCCAACAACGCACGCGTACTTAAAATAGGCGTTGGGACAACCACCAATGTTTTCAGCTTATTCAGCTGTTTCAGCAGCTCTTTGGCTTTAGGGTCTGGAAGTTGCTGGATCAACAGCATTACTTCGGTTAAGTCTTTTTGGTATTCGGTATATTGCCCTGCAGCTAAGGCTTGGCGTGCCAACAATAAGCGTAACTGGGCTTCTTTAAGCACGATTTGTCGTTGCATTAGCGCTGTTGCAGGTGCTTGCGCAGGTTCGAGCCTCAACCATTGCTTCCAAAAGGATTCGGACGTATCGCGCGTGGTGTTTAACTGAGGTTGTTGTATTTCTCGACTTAAAGCCTGATCAATCTGTTGCAGCTGGCGGTTAATCAGCGCTTGCTGCTCATTGCGCTCAGCCACAAACTTATGAATGGTTTGCATATCTCGCGCTATGACCTGATGCAAACTTTGCTTCAACGCCACAGCCAAGTTATATTTTTCCAGCTGCATATCTAAAAAAGCCAACTTATCGGTGGCCACCACATACTGCTGTTGCTTTAAGGCAAACTCAACCAAGTCCAACTGTTGCTTAATAAACAAAATTGGATCAATACCCTCAATCACCAATTCGGCAGGTTGGCTACTCATCGTATTCACTGTTGCAGGGTTTTGTTTCAAAGTTTCTTTTTGACGCTGCATAGCCACGACTTGATCGTTCAAATTGGCGCTGCGCTGTTCGATTTGGTGCATTTCATTGAGCAAAGTAGCTTGTTGTGTACTCAGCCCCCACACGTCATAACTTAGCTTCGCAATCCACGCCAATGCAGCCATCAATACAATTATAAGAATCTTCTTCATGCGTTCCCTTGCTCACTTTGTAACAACTGTACAATCGTGGCTGTCTTTAAATCTTTCAGTACACTCATTTTAAACGGCACATGCATTTGCTGTTGATACTGCTTCAAGATCTGTGCCAAACGCTCACCCAACACCAAAAAGTGTCCTTGTTGCAGAAGCTGAATATTTGAGTCCAGCAGAACCAACCAATTCAGCCAACTGGCCTCACTGCTGATCAGTGCGACGTAGTGATTATGTTCTGATAAACATTGAATTAATTCAGCCTGTTGCTGCATCGTTTCATTTGGACAGCGACGCTCATACAAAACAAAGTTCAGTATAAGACGCCCGTGTTGCATTAAGGTGTCCATCATAAACTGACGCCCACCTTCTCCTCGCCAAAATGCAATACTCGCATCACTGGCCAAGTTCTGCAAAACAGGCAGTTGTAACATCCCTTCAGAGGTTTCTACCTCAGGCACCACACTGCCCAAACCATATTCGGCCAAAGCCTGTGCTGTTTTTTGTCCGACTGCAATCCATTGAATATGCTGTAAATCAGACACCGTTAAACCGCTTTGCAGCAAATGTGCCATACCAAACTGCACAGCACTAGGGCTGACCACCACAATCACTTGGGTCTGCGCTAACTGTCGATACAAGCGTGCCAGATCATGATCCCATGCTCTAGGCAACAACTCCAGTAACGGCAATGGATAGACCTCAACAGCCTGTTGCTCTAGTGCCATCGTGAGGCTTGCCGCGCGATCAACAGGGCGCGTATTAATAAACAGCATCGTTAAGACATATTAGTGATAAAAGGCTTTGAGTAAGTCACCTGCACCTTGAGCCAATAACTCTTGTGCAAGGACAACACCCAAATGCTCGGCTTCAGCGGCATCACCCGCCACTTGTGCTTTGAGGAGCGTTTGCCCATCGACACTCCCCACACGCCCTTCGAGCTGAATACGGTTGTCTGCTAAAGTGGCATAGCCTGCAATGGGTACCTGACATCCACCTTCAAGATAAGCATTGAAAGCACGTTCAGCGCGAACACAGGTATCGGTTTCTACATGTAATAAAGGATGAATCAAATCCAATACCGCTTGATCATTTGCACGGCACTCTAGCCCTAAAGCGCCCTGACCCACGGCAGGTAAACTCAACTCAGGTCGAATGGTATGACGAATACGTTCTGCCAACCCCAAGCGTTTTAATCCCGCACTGGCCAAAATAATGGCATCGTACTGACCCGCATCTAATTTAGATAAACGCGTTCCTACGTTGCCACGTAAATCGATAATCTCTAAGTCAGGTCGTAGTTTTAAAATTTGGCATTTACGGCGTAAACTCGAAGTGCCGACCTTCGCCCCTTGTGGCAATGCATCAAAATTCGCATAACTATTCGACACAAAAGCATCTAAAGGATCTTCACGCTCACAAATCACGGCCAGTGATAACCCCTCTGGCAGAGCCATCGGAACATCTTTCATTGAATGCACTGCCAAATCGGCACGACCATCCAACAAAGCCGCTTCAAGCTCTTTGACAAATAAACCTTTGCCACCAATTTTTGCCAATGGTGTATCTAAAATTTTGTCCCCTTGGGTAACAAAAGTCACCAACTCTACTGTGAGCCCCGCATGCAATGCTTCTAAACGAGCACGGATATGTTCAGCTTGCCAAAGAGCAAGCGGGCTTTGTCGAGTAGCGATCTTTAGGGTTTTCATAAATTTTAGTATGTGCCAATAAGAATGAAACTATCTTAAACTGAATTTCCCCCATTGGAAATGTATTCAGCCCAAAGCGTCCCATCTCATCATCAGCAGCAGAATAATTACATTAGCCTGCTAAAGCCTATGTAAGCGCTCACGCAAGCCCGGCAAATGTCGTCGACTCACCGCTAGACGCTCATCTAACTCACGGCAACGCACTTGATACTGCCCAGAGTTGACCACTTCAAGTCCTTCTAAAAAATGAACAGAAACCAAAGCATTACGGTGGATACGAATAAAGGCATCCCCAAACTCATGCTCTAAGTCTTTTAAGGTTTCATCAATTAAGACACTGCCATTTTTATGGCGTACCGTGACATATTTTTGATCCGCCAAAAAATAATAAATATTTTCAATGGGCACCAATTCCACACCACGATAGGTTTTCGCTGCGATTTGATGTCGCTTTACGTTAAATTCATCCATATTTTCTTTTTGTTTTATCTCGCTCATTTGAGCTTGGGTTAATTTAGTGAGGTGACCAAGCACCTGTTGCAATTCCTGTTGCATCACTGGTTTTAATAAATAACCTTCAGCATGTGACTTAAATGCATCGAGCGCATGTTCATCATAAGCCGTACAAAACACCAAAGCAGGCATCGGCTCAAGCTGACGCAAATAATGCGCACAAGTCAAACCATCCATTTCTGGCATTTGAATATCTAAAAGTACCACATCTGGTTCATATTGTTGAGTTAATTCAATTGCTTGTTGACCATGTGAGGCTGTTGCCACCACTTGATGTCCGAGCTGACTCACCAATCTAGACAAACGTTCGATTGCTAAAGGCTCATCATCACAAATTAGGATGTCCATTTATCTCCTCCCCAACAGTCACCTTGTTTATTTTTATAGGTTCACTGCGGCTTATTTATATTGATACTGCACAACAGTGGTATACATTCCCTCCCCTGCATAGGTTTGAAAACTCACAGTTCGCCCAAAATATGCTTCTAGACGCTGCTTCACATTTTCAATAGCAATACCATGTCCTTGTCGTTTATGAATTGTTTCCTTTGTAAATGGGTTGGTTATGACGATATTAACTTGATTTTGCAATATTTCAATCAGTACACTTATCGTACTCTTAGTTAAAAATTTTTCAACACCATGAAAAATACTATTTTCAAGTAAAGGTTGTAAAGTTAAGAGTGGAATTTGTACCTGCTTACACAATTCGGCATGCTCGATTTTCCATTCAACCTGTAAACGATCTCCCAAGCGAATTTGCTCAATCGCCAAATAACGCTGACACAACTCAATTTCATCACTGAGCTTGACCAGTTTGAGTTCTTGGAAACTGGCTCTAAACAGACGCGATAGATTGAGCAACATCTGTTCGGCTTTATCTGGATCAATCGCGATCAAGCTAATCACATTATTTAAACTATTAAACAAAAAATGCGGGTGGATACGGGCTTGCATGGCTTGCACCCGTGCATTCAGCTCACTATTTTGCTGCCTAAACCACTGTTCTCTTAGGTACAAATAACGAAAACAAAAGCTGCCTAACAACAAGCCATAACCCAAATGCAAAGCCACATCATTCCATAAGATGGCTGAAGTCAAACCTTTGAAACTAAAATTAGCTCCAAAGAAGATCAGTATATTAAGGCTGAGCGTGGTCACCAACACAATGATCTGCAATAGAAAAAAGCCTGACAATAAAGTCATACCCAGACCCAAATTCTGCAACTTTTTTTGTCCATATTGCATCAGCGCAGCAAAAGACAGTAAAACCCAATTAATGTAAAGCATATAGCCCAGCACATGCTCAAACACCAAGTTTGACCAAGACTGTGCCTCGGCCAAAGCCAACAGCATGGCCAACAAATTTCCACCAACAAATAATTCCAACAAATGCGGCCATTGCACGATTTTGCTAAATAAATAAGAGATATTTGGCTTAGCCATACTGGAAGTTAAACTTTGCGCATCTTGAACTTCGGCAAGTTGTCTTGAATTTGTTATACTCATGCGAGTTCTACCGCTTTTTATCTTATTGAGCCGACATGACCACATCTTCTAATTCCTCAAATCCGTCACAAGCCCAAACTTCGGGTATGTGGGGCGGTCGTTTCTCTGAAGCTACTGATGCCTTTGTTGCTGAATTTACAGCATCTGTACAATTTGACCAACGCTTTTATAAACAAGATATTGCAGGTTCTATTGCTCATGCGACCATGCTTGCAAAAGTTGGCGTTCTGACTGAACAAGAACGCGATGACATCATCAATGGCTTAAACACCATTCAAGCTGAAATCGAAGCGGGTCAGTTCGAATGGCGTATTGACCTAGAAGATGTGCACATGAACATTGAGTCGCGTTTGACTCAACGGATTGGCATCACAGGTAAAAAGCTCCACACAGGTCGTAGCCGTAATGACCAAGTGGCAACCGATATTCGCCTCTATGTCCGCGATGAAATCGATGCCATTTTAGAATTACTAAAAAAATTACAAAAAGGTATTTTGAGTATTGCTGCTCAAAACACGCATACCATTATGCCAGGCTTCACCCACTTACAAACAGCACAGCCTGTGACTTTTGGTCACCACCTACTAGCATGGTTTGAAATGTTAGTGCGTGACTCTGAGCGTCTCATTGACTGCCGTAAACGTACTAACCGTATGCCTCTAGGTTCAGCAGCACTTGCGGGTACCACTTACCCAATCGACCGCGCATTTACAGCAGAGTTACTGGGTTTTGAAGCCGTTTCTGAAAACTCGCTCGATGCAGTATCTGACCGTGACTTCGGTATTGAATTCAATGCTGCGGCTTCTTTGATCATGATGCACTTATCACGCATGTCAGAAGAACTCATTCTATGGACGTCTGCGCAGTTTAAGTTCGTAAACATTCCGGACCGTTTCTGTACTGGCTCTTCAATCATGCCACAAAAGAAAAATCCAGATGTTCCAGAGTTAGTGCGCGGTAAAACAGGTCGTGTCTATGGCGACTTGATGAGCTTGTTAACACTGATGAAAGGTCAACCGTTGGCGTATAACAAAGACAACCAAGAAGACAAAGAACCTTTGTTTGATGCGATTGATACCGTGCGTGGCTCGCTCATGGCTTTTGCAGACATGATTCCTGCTTTGGTTCCAAACATCGACATCATGCGTGAAGCAGCGCTGCGTGGTTTCTCAACGGCAACTGACTTGGCTGATTACCTTGTAAAAAATGGCGTAGCTTTCCGTGATGCACATGAAATTGTGGGTAAAGCCGTTGCTTTAGGTGTTCAAGAGTCAAAAGATCTTTCTGAATTGACTCTTGAACAACTTCAACAGTTCTCTGACTTAATTCAAGCGGATGTATTTGAAAAAGCACTAACCCTTGAAGCGTCAGTCAATGCACGTAACCACATTGGTGGAACTGCACCTGCGCAAGTAGAAGCTGCCATTGAACGTGCCCATGCGCGTTTAGAAAAACTTTATGCTCAATAAGGACGTCTAGATATGACTCGACAAGTTTTTTGCCGTAAATATCAAATAGAAATGGAAGGTTTAGACTTTGCACCGTTTCCTGGTGCAAAAGGCCAAGAACTTTTTGAAAGCATCTCCAAGCAAGCTTGGGGAGAATGGTTAAAGCACCAAACCACTTTAATCAATGAAAAACGCCTAAATGTGTTTGAACCTGATGCGAAAAAGTTTCTTGAAGAACAACGCGAGAAGTTCTTTAATAATGATGAAAGCTTAGAAAAAGCAGAAGGCTTAAAGCCTGAGGCGTGATAAAGCGGAGCACTGCTCCGCCACGCTGCAAGATGAAAAGCTATGCTTGGCGTGACCAATAGAGTATTGCTCTGAAAATTATCTAAAGTAAGCAAAGCACACAGTTTCACATTTGAAAAGCCCCAACATCGGGGCTTTTCTTTTTATTCATACAATGTTCTATCTAAGCACAGGTCTAACTAAACCCAAGATAGATGACATATTGATGACTCAATCAGAATATAGAACAGCTATTTGTATCTAAATAATTAAGTGTAAACATAGCGCTACATAACCATTGCAAAACTCAACATTACACTACAAGAACCTACATGACGCAGAAAAACATCTTTCCTATAATGGCATTCAAGGATAGAGGGAAACCTCTTATCTATAACGATAAATATCCCCGATTTTAGTCTCAGATTTCCCCCAAAGTCTGAGATTTTTTTTATCCGAAAATTAAGCAACCATTAAAAAGCACAACCGAAGTTGTGCTTGAAAAATAAGATACGCTTTTTTATTTTTGGATATGTTTTTCAACTTCTTCAAAACTGGTATGACGTACATCCAAACCTTTCACCATGTAAATCACTTGCTCAGAAATGTTACGCGCATGATCGCCAATACGCTCCAATGAACGTAATACCCACATCACATTAATCACACGGGCAATATGACGCGGGTCTTCAATCATATAAGTCATCAAAGTACGCGTTGCAGACTGATATTCACGGTCAATGTCAGCATCGGCCATCATCACACGTAGCGCTTGTTCTGCATCTAAGCGTGCAAAAGCGTCTAGGGCATCATGAATCATGACACGGACTTGGTTACCAATATGACGCGTTTCCATATAACCGCGAGGGGATTCACCGTCTTCACATAAGCTTTGCGCAATACGAGCAATTTTCGCCGCTTCATCACCAATACGCTCTAGGTCGGTATTGGCTTTCGACATCGCAATTACCATACGCAAATCAATCGCAGCAGGATGACGACGCGCCAAAATCAAGGTCAAGGCTTCATCAATTTCACGTTCGAGCTGATTCACCGCATTGTCTTTAAACTGAACATCGACCGCTAAGTTGGCATCGGTGTCGAGTAGCGCATGAATTGCATTTGCCACTTGTTGTTCTACCAAACCACCCATGGTCATAAATTTGGTGTTCACATCCTGCAAATCTTCATTGAACTGCGAAGAAATGTGATGGTTTAAAACAGGACTATTTGGCAAAGGACGTACTCCACAGCAACATCATGAGGGACTAAAGATTGAGCGATATTAAAGCATAGCAATTGTGAAGATTTGATGACAAGACCCTTTTATAAGCGTGCTTTGTCCACCAACCATGCATTCATTTCTTGAATATCTTGTTCAGTCAACTTACCCACAGATGCCTTTAAATGCAAGACATTGATCAGATAGTCATACTTAGCATTGACATAATCCTGCTTGGCCGAAAAGGCATTGCGTTGTGCCAGTAAAACATCAACCATGGTTTTTAAGCCTTCTTGATACTGCGCTTGTGAGGCACGAGAGACGAGGCTGGATGATTCCATGGCAGCTTTACGTGCTTGCAACTTGGCTTGGTCTGTTTCCACTTGTAAATAGGACTTTTTCACCTCTGTATTGGCTTTACGGATAACGGCATCCAATTCGGCTTCAGATTTTTTGACGTTGACGGCAGCTTTTTGAATCGACTTCTTGGTTCGTCCCCCCGTATAGACATTCCAATTCATCTCAATACCAATCTGATCAAAGTTGCCTTTGGCCGACATAATATTCTCAGGCGTCTGCTCACTATAACCATAGCTTCCCACAGCTTCAATTTGAGGATACAACGCAGCTTGTTCAACCCGTTTTTGATCTTCAGCATAGCGCTGTTGCAAGCGTGCCTGCTGAATGCCTAGGTTCTGTGCGAGAGCTAAATTAGTCCATGCTGAAAGTTCTGCAGGATAAGGCTTTTGAAACTGAAAGTCTTCACGCAACACTGCCAAGTTTTCTTGATAAGGCCCAATAATTTGCGCCAGTTGTTCCTGCGCCAAGACCAGTTGTACATGCGTCGCAATGCGGTTAGCCTGTGCGCTTTGGTACTGTGCATTAGCTTCACTCACATCACTTTTTGCCACCAAACCCTCTCTGAGTTTGGCATTCATCATATTCAGTTGTTCAAGTAAGGCTTGTTCTTCTTGTAAATTGGCTGCGGTTAAACTTTGTTGGCGCAGTACATTAAAATAGGCTTCCGTCACGTCTAAAATGTGTTGCTGTCGCTGTAGCTGTAAATTGACTTCACTTAAACTGAGGGAGGTCTTGACTTGTTTTAATCCTTCCCACGCATCCCAACGAAAAAGGGGTTGGCGCGCCGTAATCGCCACTTGTTTGGTGGTGGTCGCATCGGGCATGGAAAGAACCGAACTCACTTGCCCAATGGGTTGATTTTTTCGAGTCACATTGCCAGACAGACTAATGGTAGGTAGTAAGTTGCCTTGAGCAATGCCTAAATTGAGTTGATCTGCTTCATATTGGAGTAAATTGGCTTGCCAGTTGGGATCATTGACTTTGGCGCGTTGTAAAGCGTCGACCAAATCCAAGGCATGACTCCACGGCGCGAAAAACAAAACACAGCTGGCTAGGACACATTTAATCTTCATTTTTTTTGGTCCACCTTTTCACCTCACTGGCCTCGTTCTGAGCAACGATATACTAAAACGAGTTGTCATTATTTTCGTATATTTTTTATTGCACTGGTTACAATAGCACCCAATAATTTGTTCATTATGAAGTAAATATTGAACAGTGTCACAGCCGGTTCAACAAAATCATTCACAATACTACACATTAAAAACTCCATCCCCCCTATAAAATGAGGTACGGAGAAAAGGAGTTTCTCTACTGTGTAGTCGCTGAACTGAGTTTTTGATCGAGTCGCTGTGAATCATTCTTCTTTATTTTCGCTTAAACCTTACGTACTGATTTTCATGTGCGCGCTGTTGGCTGCCTGTCAAAAACCTGAACCTGTCAGCTTTCAAGAGCCCGCACAAATTGAAGCGTCTTCAACTCAAACCTTAGACTTAACCGACTTGTGCCAAAAAATTGACAAAAACATGTCAGAAATAGGTGCGCAGCGTACGACTTTTGCTTTAGAGCAAATCAATCAAGATCTTAAGCTGTGTTTGCCTTTACTCGGTTTTCCACAACAAAAGCATTTATTGGGTTTATCCAATAAAATGTATCATGACTTTTTATCGGTCGAACGTACGCCGCAACAGCAGCGCGCTTTTGAAAGTTATGCTCTAGAAATGGCGCAACATCCGACCATTCAACAAAGTCTTTTTGAGCAACTGACCATTCGTGACCAATACCTCATCAAACACCAAGGGCAGTCTTATGTCGAGTTGTTTGATGCAGGCGAAGGACAAGTGCATTACCGCCGTAGCCCTGAGTATTTAGCCAAAATTTTTGCGCCTTATCTCCCTGTCGCGGAGCAAGAGTTTATTGAACATCTGGCAACACAGAATCAATACCCTGCCGTGATTGGAAGTCAGGTCAAAATTGATGCCAAAGAAATTGTGGATCGTGCGCTGTATTGGGAAAGTTATTTACAGCAATACCCAAAAAGTAGCTACCACCAAGATGCACGTCATCTGTTGAACCTATATAGCACCCTCTTGTTTATCGGACTGGATGCTCAACGCATTTACGACGGCTATACCGTGCAAAGCAATTATTTGGAAGAAATTGAGCGCCTAGCCGAATTAAAAAATTCAAGTGTGACGGATCAAGCGCGCTTATTTTTAAAGTTCGTGAAACTCAGCCCTGAACAAAGAGCGGCTCAAATCATCTTGCCTGCTTCCGCCCATGCGCAGCGCCTAGGTGCAGATCAACTCTTACAAAGACAATTGGCGCATTTTATCCAATTGCGCATGGTCCAACCCGATCAAGGCAAAGACTGCTTAAGCGATGCCATTTGCTTAGAACGTTGAACATATCTCCTTTCACACTTTGAATAAAAAGGTCGCTGTTTTTAACAACATTGCATGTTAAGATGATGCATCGCTTGACGGAGCGCGAGTAATTGCTCGCTGAGATCAGCTAAGACTTTTCAATAAAGTTTTGAAGCTGAGTACCGTTGAACCTGATCAGGTTAAGACCTGCGTAGGAATCAAGCCATCTAAAAACTGAACGCCTTTCATTGAACTATTTCCAGTAGAAATACATCCGTTGCATTTGTATCATCAAATTAACAACACACAGAAATAGCTTCAATTGCCATCGTTTTTGGTCGTGCTTGATTCGTTGATGTCATTCATAAGGATCATTGCAATGAACCAGTTAACGAATCTTTCCGCTGAAATTTCAGCACAACATGAACAAGATGCCAAAGATCTGACCCGTATCTTGCCTGCCTCTAAAAAAGTTTATATCCAAGGTTCACGCCCAGACATTCAAGTCCCCATGCGTGAGATTGAACTGACCGAAACCCCAACAGGCTTAGGCGGTGAGTATAATCCACCAGTGATGGTGTATGACACCTCTGGTGTGTATACCGATACCAATGTCAGTATTGATCTGAACAAAGGTCTACCGAATGTTCGCGAAAATTGGATTGAAGAGCGCAACGATACCGAAATGTTAGATAGCCTGAGCTCAAGCTTTGGTCAAGAACGTTTACGAGATATACGTACCGCTGATATTCGTTTTGCTCACATCCAGAAACCACGTCGCGCCAAAGCAGGTCACAATGTCACGCAGATGCATTATGCCAAACAAGGCATCATTACTCCTGAAATGGAGTACATCGCTATTCGTGAAAATCAGCGTCAACGTGAAGGGGTCGATGCACGTCAACACGCGGGGCAAAACTTTGGTGCGCATAACCTGATGGAAATCACGCCTGAATTTGTGCGCAAAGAAGTGGCTGAAGGGCGTGCCATTATTCCTGCCAATATTAACCACCCTGAAATCGAACCCATGATCATTGGCCGAAACTTCTTGGTGAAAATCAATGCCAATATTGGTAACTCAGCTCTCGGCTCTTCAATTGATGAAGAAGTCGCAAAAATGACCTGGGCAACCCGTTGGGGTGCAGACACCATCATGGACCTATCCACAGGGAAGAACATCCATGAAACCCGTGAATGGATTATCCGTAACTCACCTGTTCCGATTGGTACCGTACCGATCTATCAAGCTTTAGAAAAAGTTGATGGGGTGGCGGAAGACCTGACGTGGGAAATCTTCAAAGACACGCTGATCGAGCAAGCTGAGCAAGGCGTAGATTACTTCACCATCCATGCAGGCGTCTTATTACGTTATGTTCCAATGACGGCGAATCGCCTCACTGGTATCGTGTCTCGTGGCGGTTCGATCATGGCACAGTGGTGTTTGGCCCATCATCAAGAGAACTTCCTCTATACACATTTTGATGAAATCTGCGAAATCATGAAAGCCTATGACGTGTCATTCAGCCTCGGCGATGGCCTACGTCCGGGGTGTATCCAAGATGCCAATGATGAAGCACAGTTCTCTGAATTACGCACTTTAGGCGAACTCACCCATCGCGCATGGAAACATGATGTGCAAGTGATGATTGAAGGTCCGGGGCATGTGCCTATGCATATGATTAAAGAAAATATGGATCTACAACTTGAAGTCTGCCAAGAAGCGCCCTTCTACACGTTAGGGCCATTGACCACCGATATTGCCCCAGGTTATGACCATATTACTTCCGCGATTGGTGCGGCGATGATTGGTTGGTATGGAACTGCCATGCTGTGTTATGTGACGCCAAAAGAACACTTGGGCCTGCCGAACAAAAAAGACGTCAAAGATGGCATCATCACCTATAAAATTGCAGCACATGCGGCAGATTTGGCCAAAGGTCATCCGGGTGCGCAAGTTCGTGACAATGCTCTGTCTAAAGCACGTTTTGAATTCCGCTGGGAAGATCAGTTTAATCTCAGCCTTGATCCAGACACGGCGCGTAGCATGCATGATGAAACCATGCCGAAGGAAGCGCACAAGTCTGCGCACTTCTGTTCAATGTGCGGTCCCAAGTTTTGCTCGATGAAAATCACACAAAACGTGCGTGATTATGCACAAAACCAGCAAAACGCTGCACTGAATAAAATTCAGCAAGAAGAGGTCGAAACCGGTCTCGATAGCATGAAAAAACAATTCCATGCAAGTGGACAAAACTTGTACCAAAAAGTGTAAGCTGATAAAAAACCTTTTGTAATCATGCGATTCTCAGTTAGGATGAAATGATAAATTTCATCCTGATTGCGCTTTATGAACATAATTAAGCAAGCTACATATCACCGTGAAGATGTCCAAATTGTAGACAGAGCCTTTGTTTTTCAGGGTTTTGTTCAAGTAGAAAAAGTAAATTTACGTCATCGCCTGTTTAATCAAGCTGAGTACACCGCTGTGATTTCACGTGAGCTTATTCAGCGCCCTGAAGCGGCAGGTGTCTTAATTTATGATGATGCACAACAAAAATTTGCCTTGATTGAACAGTTTCGTATTGGTGCTATGGATGATCAAGATTCAGCTTGGCAGCTGGAGATTATTGCGGGAGTATTAGATGGTGATGAATCACCTGAAAGCTGTATTCGCCGTGAAGCATTAGAAGAATCAGGCTGTCAGATTGAACACTTACAACATCTGTTTAGCTTTTATCCTTCAGCAGGTGCCTGTGCGGAACTGTTTCATCTGTATAGTGCTGCGGCCAATTTACCCGAACAAGGTGGTGTATTTGGTATGCCCGATGAAGGTGAAAATATTTTATTACACCTGATTGATTATGCGCAGATCGATACATTACTTTCCAACGGTCGGCTCAGAAATGCGCCTGTCATAATGGCCTTGCAATGGCTACAACAACAGATTAAAACGACAAGGAATGTCTAAGGGGTCAGACATGACTTTAAATAATGAAAAAAGTTGGAACATTATCCAAATTTCAGATACGCATTTGATGGATCAAGATCATCTGGAGTTTGTACGTATGAATCCAGAACAAAGCTTTCATCATGTGATGCTGCATATTGTTGAGCGTCACCCACAGCTGAATGCCATCGTCCATACGGGCGACTTGGCACAAGTACCTGTGTCTCGAACCTATCAACGCTATTTAGACTTTATGCAGAGCTTAAAGAGGCCGTTTTATCAAGTTCCGGGCAATCATGACAATGCCGAGCACTTCCCTTTTCATCAGCAGCAAAACAAAGTTCATGTGATTCACTTCGGCCCTTGGAGCTTGGTTTTACTCAATAGTGCTGTCAAAGGTAAAATTGATGGCTGGGTCGATGAAGCACAATTGAACCAACTGCAACAAATCCTACAAGAATTTGCCCAGCAACACATTGTGATTGCCTGTCATCATCATCCTTTTGAAATGCAGTCAAAATGGATTGATCAACATAAACTCAAGAACACCCAAGACCTCACTGCGGTTCTTGCCAAATACCACAATGTCAAAATTGTGCTGTCGGGACATGTCCATCAAGAATCATGGCGTGAATGGCATGGTATTCAGTTTTACTCGACGCCATCTACCAGTGTCCAATTTAAGCCTTTAAGTGATCATTTTGCCTTAGATGAGCAAGCACCAGGTTATCGTATTTTACAATTAAACGCAGATGGCAGCCATGAAACCCACGTAGAACGTGTCTTACACGCACAGCAAAAAATAAATGTTGAAATTTCAGGTTATTAACTTTTCATTTTTGTCGTTTTCAATTACCTTAGTTGCTCTTACGAAAAAGTGATCAATTTAATCCAAACATCAAAGACTATCAAAATACTTAAAAAGTCTATATGATGACGACCCCCGAGGGTGAATCTCCTCGAGGGTGGATAAAAACACTTGCATATCACCATATTTTTTGCGTATTAAAGATACGTATATGATGAGGATTGCCCTAAATGGCGAATGACAACCAAAATACTGTCTTAGACGAACAAACTGATGTTGTAGATGAAAAATCTACAAAACGTGTGCGCAAAACTAAGCCTAAAGCGACTGACGGTGGTTCTACTGCAAGCTTATTTGGTATTGAACCTTATCAGCCGAAAAAAAATGAAGAATACATGTCTGAAGGTCAGCTTGAGCACTTCCGCCAAATTTTGTTGGCATGGAAAGCAGAGCTGATGTCAGAAGTTGACCGCACACTCAACACCATGCAAGACGAAAACACCGCTTTGCCTGATGTGAATGACCGCGCGACACAAGAAGAAGAGTTTGCAATTGAATTACGTACACGTGACCGTGAACGTAAACTCATCCGCAAAATCGAGCAATCAATTGAAGCGATTAAAAACGATGACTATGGTTTCTGTGAAACCTGTGGTATCGAAATTGGTCTGCGCCGTTTAGAGGCCCGTCCAACAGCAACTTTATGTATTGACTGCAAAACACTGGCAGAAATCAAAGAGAAGCAAAATAACGGTTAATCATGTTATTCAATAATCCTCCCCCAACCCCTCCTTTACATAAGGAGGGGGACAACAGGATGGCTTATGTGGGTCGGTTTGCGCCATCGCCAACCGGCCCTTTGCATTTTGGTTCACTCATCACAGCCGTTGCCAGTTATTGCGAAGCTAAAGCACATCAAGGCACATGGTTGGTTCGTATTGAAGATACCGATATCCCGCGTATTTACCCCGGCAGTGAAAGCCATATCTTGCATTGTATCGAGGCTTTCGGCTTTCAGCCCGATGCGGAGATCATATTCCAAAAAGATCGTCTCGACCTATATGAAGACGTGATTCAGCAACTGCATCAACTCAAACTGGTCTATGCCTGTCAGTGCACCCGCAAAATGCTCGGTTCTAACCACATTTATGCAGGCACCTGCCGTGACCTTGCTCTGCCTTTTGAGCAACAAGCCATTCGCGTCAAAGTAGAAGATGTCGAGATTTGTTTTGATGATGCTCTGCAAGGCCGACACTGCTCACAACTGGCACATGAGCTCGGTGACTTTGTACTGAAACGCCGCGATGGCATTATCAACTATCAATTAGCGGTAGTGGTAGATGACTACCTACAAGGCATCACCCATGTGGTTCGTGGTGCAGATCTATTGGATAATACCGAGCGCCAAATTTATTTAGGTCAGCTCCTAGATTACCCGCGCCTTAGCTATATGCATCTGCCTTTAGCTATGAATGATCAAGGGCAAAAGTTGTCTAAACAAAACATGGCACAGGCGCTGGATCTTAACCAAGCATCTACACTACTCGCTCAAGCGATACATGCTCTAAATCAGCCAACTGTTGAGCTAGACACCCCTGAACAAATGTTACAACAAGCCATTGCACAATGGGATGTTTCGCTGATTCCACACCGTACTACCCTGCATGGTACCTATTTATAGCAAAACCATCGCGGCAGAAATTCAACGCGAGGTATAGCGCTCAACGTTTCAATTGAAGCAAATTCAAAAAATTTAGACCATTACAGTCACATTCATCATAAAAGAATGACAGATAGATACGCTGATGAGAAACACAATTTAGGAAGGGCTCAAACGCTATCCGCATAACGAAAAGTACGTTTCGTCTGCGGAAAACGTGATGAAAGAACAACCTGCTTAGAAGCTGGATTCTTCTTTGGTTGGATTGGCACTTTGTGTTGTTGCATCAATTTTCAAAATCAAACTGATCATCACTGCACACATAATCAGTGATGAACCGCCATAACTAATAAAAGGTAGCGTCAAACCTTTGGTTGGCAGCATACCCATGTTCATACCTGCGTTTACCAAAATTTGCAGTAAGAAAATAATCGATACCCCATATGCCAAATAACCCGCACGCAGGTACTGATTCTTCAAGGCACGATGACCCACTTTGATACAGCACAGCAACATGGTAAAGGACAGAATCAAGACCGTAGTGATCCCGAAAAAGCCAAACTCTTCGCCTAAAATGGCCAACATGAAGTCGGTATGCGCTTCAGGCAAGTAGGCCATTTTCTGTACACTGTGGCCAAGTCCTACACCAAACCATTCACCACGCCCAAAAGCCATTAAGGCATTGGAAAGCTGGTAACCAGTACCTAGCGGATCTTCCCAAGGGTTTGAGAAAGACATTAGACGTTCAAAACGGTAAGGCTCAAATACAATCAGAAAGACAAAGGCCGCAAAAATTGCACCAAAAGCCATACCAAACTGAATCAACGGCGCGCCAGCAAGGAAGAAGATACCGAGCATCATCAAACTAATGACCACGGTTGCACCCAAGTCGGGCTCCGCGATAATCAAACCCACCGTCAACAGCATAATAATACCGAGACGGATCAAGCCTTTGATGTTATTTCTTACTTCTTCGGCACGGCGTACCACATAGTCCGCTGTGAAAATCGCCATCATTACTTTGGCGACCTCAGAAGCCTGCAAGGTGAAGCCCGCAACACGAATCCAACGGGTCGAACCATTAACCTCGGTACCAACAACCAATACGGCAGCCAGCAGTAAGATGGTCAAGATCCACAGTGGGAAGGTGTTATTGAACCAAACATTGAGCGGAACTCGGTATACCGCATAGGCCAAAACGCCCGCCACCGCGATTGAAATCCCGTGACGAAGGACATAGTGAAATGAATTCTCATGAAGGCGTTCAGCATAAGGCATCGACGCAGATGCAACCATGATCGAGCCTAAACACAACAAAGCAATGACGCAAAAGATCAACACATTACGCGGTGTCACTTCGCTGGGTACACGCGGCGCCCAACGGCTATAAAACTGATTCATTTTATTGATCGTTGTCTGAGCAAACTCAGCCATCTCAATTTCCTTATTATTTTTAGTGGAGTTCTTGCACACAAGCGACAAACTGATGTCCGCGCTGTGGGTAACCACTGAACATATCAAAACTTGCACATGCAGGTGACAATAACACGACATCATGGGCTTGGGTATGGGCTTGGCAAAGTGCAATTGCCTGCTCTAAAGTCTCAGCATGCAGTAAGGTGGTTGTTCCTACCACAGCTTGTTCAACTAACGCCGCATCTTCACCAATCAACACAGCCACTTTCACGTATTTGCTCAAAGCCTCACGTAAAGCACTAAAATCTTGTCCTTTGCCTTGACCACCTAAAATGATCGCGACCTTACCACCTTTGGCTTCAATCGCAGCACCTAGACCATCAATCGCAGCCAGTGTTGCGCCTACATTGGTGCCCTTTGAGTCATTATAGTAACGAACACCCTCAACTTCTTTCACAAACTCACAGCGATGCTCTAAGCCTTTAAAGCTTTTCAGTGTTTCCAACATCGACTCCAGTGGCAAGTTGATTGCCTCACCCAAAGCCAAACAGGCCAAAGCATTGGCAACATTGTGTGTACCTTGAATATACATCTCTGCACTGTTCAATAAACGTGTGCGGCCACGGGCCAACCAGATCGTACCGTCGTCATCTCTTAACACACCGTATTGATTCATATCAGGTGCATTTAAACCAAAGCTTTGCATTGGCGTAGCATCAGGGACCAAAGGACGAGTAAGTGAGTCATCACGGTTATGAACGACTTTTTTCACGCCTTGGAAAATGCGATGCTTCGCGGTGTGATAACCCATCATGTCGCCATGACGGTCAAGATGGTCTTCACTCATATTCAGCACTACCGCAACTTCAGCTTGTAAATTTGAAGTGGTTTCTAACTGAAAGCTGGATAGTTCTAAAATGTATAAATCTGGCTCATCTTTGGTTAAATCCAACGCTGGGCGACCAAGGTTACCGCCTACCGCGACTTTCACGCCTGCATGTTCAGCCATCAGACCAATTAAGGTCGTCACGGTACTTTTTGCATTCGACCCAGTAATGGCCATGATCGGCTTGTCGGTTGCACGGCGTAAAATCTGAATTTCACTCACCACGGGGATGCCTTTGGCAATCGCAGCTTGAATTTCAGGTAATTTCGGATCGAGCCCAGGGCTAATAACGATTTCTTCAGCAGACAACAACAGTTCTGCGTCAAACTGACCAAAACTGGTTTGTACCTCTGCTGGAATTTGGTCATGACCGGGCGGGGTTGATCGAGAGTCCGTTACTGCAACGCGGTAGCCTTGGTTATGTAAAAAATTGACCGCTGCAACACCAGAAATGCCGAGCCCTGCAACGACCTTAAGTCCACCACGTTGTATTAACATTTTCGCCCCATGCTTGGTCTGAGATTTATCTGCGGAAATGTTAGCACTTTGCTGTTTTGAATGCTTTTTCTGTTTTGACTTTCCTGCACTTTTTTTGTGTCAGTGCGTAAAAAAGCCGTCCCTCTTGGACGGCTTTTTTATTTGTGAACAAAAATTGTTTTATTTCCACTTCACCGCTTGAACTTCAGGCTTTTTCGCATTGCTGTCTTCTGTTGCTGGACAAGCACAGTTTCCGCCACAGCCACCCGCCATTGACGGTTTTAACCACCTTGCTAAACGCGTCCAACCGCGTCCCTCACATAGGTCAGCCAAGGACATGAAAACTGAACCCGATGTCTTAGGAAATACTTTCTTAAATACCACCACTGCACTCCAGATCACTAGAGCAGCAACAATTAGAATTTCAATCATCTCAATCTCCTCGCCTATTTACGCCGATTAGCCCAAATAGTGCGTTGCAATTTGATAAGTCAGGAATGACATGAAATAAGCCAAACCAAACAAGTAAATGGTCATAAAACTCACGGTTTTCCATGAACCTGTTTCACGTTTGACCGTCGCTAAAGTCGCCAAACAGTGCGGTGCATAAATAAACCACACCAATAAAGACAGACCAGTCGCTACCGACCAGCCGAGCTCACCGCCACTACTGATGAGTGAAGCCAAACCTTGTGACATGGCATCTTCATCAACAGCGGATAAGGCATATACCGTACCTAAAGCTGCCACCACGACTTCACGAGCAGCCATGGCTGGAATCAAGGCAATACAAATCTGCCAGTTGAAGCCCAGCGGTGCAAAAATTGGTTGCAGTAAATGACCGAGCATACCGGCAAATGAATAATCAATTTCAGGTAAAGTCGCGCCTTCAGGAGCTTGCGGGAAGGTACACAAGAACCACAGCAAAATAGACAACGCGAAAATGATGCCACCCACGCGACGTAAGAAGATCTTGGCACGGTCAAGTAAACCAATCCAAATATTCTTTAAGTCAGGGAAACGATAGCTTGGTAACTCCATCATCAACATATGTTGTGACTTGTCTTTCTGGAAGAATTTCAGAACGAAAGATACACACAGTGCACTGACAATCCCGGCCATATATAAAGCAAACAACACTAAACCTTGCAGATTAAAAATCCCCCAAACAGTTTGTTCAGGAATAAAAGCAGCAATTAACAAGGCATATACAGGTAAACGTGCAGAACACGTCATTAACGGTGCCACAAAAATCGTAGTCAAACGGTCACGCGGATCACTAATGGTACGCGATGCCATGATGCCCGGAATTGCGCAGGCAAAGCTAGACAAGAGCGGAATAAAGGCACGCCCAGAAAGACCTGCTTTAAACATCAGCTTATCTAGCAAAAACGCGGCACGCGGTAAATAACCCGACTCTTCCAATACCAAGATAAAGAAGAACAAAATTAAAATCTGTGGTAAGAACACCACGACACCACCCGCACCCGCAATAATCCCGTCCACCACCAAACTGTTAAGTAAAGGGTGGCTAATGGATGCACCAATGGTTTCACCTAGCCAACCAAAGAAGGTTTCAATCCCATCCATAAACGGCGCTGCCCAAGCAAAAACGGCTTGGAAGACAATAAACATCATCACTGCAAGGCTAACTAAACCCAAAACTGGATGTAGGAAAATCTTATCTAGAAAATCAGTTCGCTTGTCTTCTTCATCGACGTACTGCACAGCGTCATGTAATAAATTTTCTACTTTCTCATGTGCAGTGTCGCCTTTTAAACCCGTCAGCTCGGTATAAGGCACGGCATATTTGCCCTGCTCTAAAGCGCTAAGCAGGCTTTCAATACCCGAGTTACGCACCGCAACGGTTTCAACGATCGGCACACCCAAGCGCTCAGAAAGCTTTTGGGTATTGATTTGCATGCCACGGCGACGTGCTTCATCCATCATGTTTAAAACGATTAACATTGGACGGCCCAATGCAATCAGTTCAATCACTAAACCGAGGTGAAGTTTGAGGTTAGTTGCATCAACGATACATAAGAAAGCATCTTGCTGACCTTCGTCTGCAATTTTCCCCATCACCACGTCACGGGTAATCATTTCATCAGGACTAGTCGCATCTAAGCTATACGTCCCTGGCAAATCCAGAACGCGAACTGCTTGACCCGAAGGAAGACTAAATTGACCAACTTTACGCTCAACCGTTACACCCGCATAGTTACCTACTTTTTGGCGTGTTCCAGTGAGATGGTTAAATAACGAAGTTTTACCGCAGTTTGGATTACCTACAAGGGCAACACGCAAGGCATCACTCATCTAGGTGCTCCTTCGACTTGAATTTCAATTTTTTCAGCTTCAACTTTTCTTAAGGCGAAACGTGTAAAACCCACTTGGATTAAAATTGGATCGCCACCAAAAACACCTTTGGTAATCACCTGTACTTTTGTACCTGCGACAAAGCCTAATGTTTCAAGACGACTAGCCACCAAATCAGTCTGAGCTTCGCCATCCAAAGTATGATTCACTTTGTTAATGATGGCAGTTTGTTTGACTTTTAAATCAGATAAACGCACCGCATCCAACCCTTTAATATTTTGAACAGTATACAAACAAATGAGAATAATTACCAAATCAGATTCGATAATGATTCGCATCTGTTATAACACATCGACAAGCGAGAATGATTACACTACATTGAATAAAACCCCTATTCCTTGTTTTTATCTTTCCGTGATGATGTGCTTGAGAGCTTTATGTTAAATAAAAAACCGCGTGTGCCTGCGCCTGTTCAAATCCCAACTCAGCTCAGTTTTTTACACGGCTTTAAAGATTATCTCATTGCACAAACCGTGAGCCCACACACCCGAAATGCTTATCTCTCTGACTTATTGCAGTGCAGCGAGTGTAGTCGGGTGAGCATGCCTGAATGGAGCAGTGACGATGTCGCCGATGTTCTGCTGACTCTCACCAAGCAAGGTAAAAGCCCGCGCTCCATTGCGCGCTGTCTGTCTGCTCTGCGTTCTTTTTTTAAGTTTCTACGGGAACAAAAACTGCGCTCAGACAACCCTGTCGCGCTACATAAAACACCCAAAATTGGCCGCGCACTGCCTAAAGATTTGTCTGAGCAAGACGTAGATGCCTTAATTCAAGCTCCAGATATTGAAACCGCTCTTGGACTTCGTGATCGTGCCATGTTTGAAGTCTTATATGCCTGTGGACTGCGTGTATCTGAACTACTAAACTTACGCCTAGACTTAATCAATTTAAAACAAGGCTACTTAAGAATTACGGGTAAAGGCAATAAAGAAAGACTGGTACCTTTGGGGCAAATCGCAGTGGAATGGGTCGAAAAATACTTAATTGAATCCCGTCCGCAATTATATAAATCTGCAACTGACTATCTGTTTTTAACTCAACATGGCGGCATTATGAGTCGGCAAAACTTTTGGTACGCCATTAAACGCTATGCCTTACAAGCAGCGATTCAGGCTGAACTGTCTCCCCACACCTTACGACATGCTTTTGCAACGCATTTACTCAATCACGGTGCCGACTTGCGTGTGGTACAAATGCTATTGGGACATAGTGATCTGTCCACGACACAAATTTACACCCATGTCGCACAAGTGCGTATGCAACAACTACACGCCAGCCATCACCCAAGGGCTTAAGGTCTTGATCATCCATAACTTAAGGCTGTTTTTAGCACGAAGACTACGAAGTATTACCGAGTCCTGTACTTTTTTTGCTATGCTTGGCGCTCTGTTTTTATAAAGTCAAAAGAAAAAGGGTTATCTATGTTATTTACCCGTAAACCAGTGTTCATTGCCTGTGCCATTGCTTCAAGTGTTCTATTTACAGCATGTTCAAATAACACTGAAGAAAAAAAACAAGACTCTTTAACGGCAAGTGCACCAGCCACAGGCGAAGCGTCAACTTTGACGGAACGTAATGCAAAGCAACGTTTAATTGACACTCTTCAAAAGCATTTCAAAACAGCCAATATCAATGCCAAAATCATCGATATCAAAACCACTGAAGTGCCAAATTTATTTTGGGTCAATCTTGAAGGGATGAGCTCGGTTTATACCACAGCAGATGGTAAATATATTATCCAAGGTGATGTGATTCGCTTGGGCGATAAAACCCTCCACAACGTCAGCGACAACCTGCAAGCTGAAGCCAACAAAAAGCTTCTAGCAGAGCTCAAAACTGAAGACCTACTGGTTTATAAAGCCAAAGGCAAGACCAAACATGTGGTTTATGTCTTTACCGATGCTAGCTGCCCTTACTGCCATAAACTGCACGAACACATCCCTGAAATCACAGGTCAAGGCATTGAAGTACGTTACATTGCATGGCCGCGTGGCGAACAGTTCATGCCAGCCATGGAAAGTGTGTGGTGTAGCGCAGACCGTCAAGCTGCCTTTGATCAAGCGATTTCAGGTGCTCAACTTCCACCAGCGACCTGTAAAAACCCAGTGCGAGATCAATACCAGTTGGGTCTGAACATGGGCGTAAATGGGACACCTGCGATCTACAATGAAGATGGTGAATATCTCGGTGGTTATTTGGCCCCAAGTGAATTATTAAATCGCCTTAAATAACTAATTTTTATTTGTTATTTAACTAATATTTATAGTTGAACATAAAATGATTTCTTTCCTAGAGTCTCACAGTTTTTTTAGCTATGATCTAGACTTCGTTCAATATATATAAGTAAATTGGAGTGTGACGTGAAACCAGTTCGTCTGGCAATCCTCGGTCTTGGTACTGTGGGTGGTGGTGCCCTTAAACTACTAAAAGAAAATGCTGCTGAGATTAAACGTCGCACCGGTCGTGAAATTCAAATTACCTATGTCGGCACACGCCGCCCTCGCCCAGACTTAGATTTAGGCGACGAGGTCAAGCAAAGTGCTGACTTACTCGACATTGTGCGTCAGCCTGATGTCGATGTTGTGGTTGAAGTCATGGGTGGCATCCACCCTGCATATGAAGTGATTAAAGAAGCCATTTTACATGGTAAACAAGTGGTCACCGCGAATAAAGCTTTACTTGCTGAACATGGTAATGAGCTGTTCAAACTGGCGGATGACAATGCCGTGCAAATCGCCTATGAAGCTGCGGTTGCAGGAGGCATTCCCATCATTAAAGTGATGCGCGAAGGTCTAGCTGCAAACAAGATTAATTGGTTAGCGGGTATCATCAATGGTACAGGCAACTTTATTCTGACTGAAATGCGTGAAAAAGGTCGTGCCTTTGCCGATGTGCTCAAAGAAGCCCAAGAGCTGGGTTATGCCGAAGCTGATCCAACTTTTGATGTCGAAGGCATTGATGCTGCACATAAACTCACGATTTTAGCATCGTGTGCTTTTGGTATTCCGCTACAGTTTGACAAAGTCTATACCGAAGGCATCAGTAAAATCACAGCGCAAGACGTGAAGTATGCTGAAGAGCTGGGTTTCCGTATTAAACATTTGGGGATTGCGCGTCGCGCCGCGAATGGCATCGAACTTCGTGTTCACCCAACCTTGATCCCTGCTGAAGAACTAATTGCCAATGTCAACGGTGTTAAAAATGCTGTCTTGGTACAAGCACATGCTGTCGGCCCAACCTTGTACTATGGAGCAGGAGCAGGCGCAGGCCCAACGGCTTCTGCAGTCGTTGCAGATGTCATTGATATCGTCCGTGATATCTCGTATACCGAAGATGGCGCTGGAACGATTCCACAACTGGCCTTCGAAGCACTGACCAATGTGCCCATTTTAAGCCGTGAAGAAATGACTACAGGTTATTACATCCGGATTAATGCAGAAGATCAAACTGGCGTCTTGGCCGATGTGACCACGATTCTCAGTCGTGCAGGCATCAGTATCGATGCCATCATGCAGCAACCGCGTTTAAAAGACCTTATTCCAATCGTGATTTTGACTGATCCTGTCGTTGAATCAAAAATGGACGAGGCACTTGCCCAAATTCAAGCCTTACCCGTCATTCATGGCGAAATCGTGCGAATTCGTTTAGAATCGCTTGATAATTAATCGGGTGGAGGAAAAGAACGCTCTTCTCTTCCTCACCAAGCTCTACACACAATTGGAACATCATCATGTCGAATGCCAATCGTTATACTGGTTTAGTTGACCGTTATCGCGACCGTTTACCAGTGTCTGCAACTACTCGCGCTATTTCTTTAGGTGAAGGTAATACGCCACTGATTAAACTCGAGAACATTCCACGTTTAATTGGCAAAAATGTTGAAATTTATGTGAAGTACGAGGGCTTAAACCCGACTGGTTCATTTAAAGACCGTGGTATGACCATGGCAGTCACTAAAGCCGTTGAAGAAGGCTCAAAAGCCATTATCTGTGCCTCTACAGGTAATACCTCAGCTGCGGCTGCGGCTTATGCAGCACGTGCAGGCATTAAAGCGTTTGTGTTAATCCCAGAAGGCAAAATTGCCATGGGTAAAATGGCACAAGCGATGATGTATGGTGCCATCACCATGCAAATCCGCGGTAACTTCGATGACGGTATGCGTCTGGTCAAAGAAATTGCAGATAAAGCCCCTGTAACCATCGTAAACTCAATCAACCCGTACCGTTTGCAGGGTCAAAAAACCATTGCTTACGAAATCGTAGATGAGTTAGGCCGTGCACCAGATTACCACTGCTTACCCGTGGGTAACGCAGGGAACATTACTGCACACTGGATGGGTTATACCGAAGCAGTTGCCAACCAACCTGCAGATCAATTTGAGCAAGTGATTTACGACGCTCAAACAGATCAATTCACAGGTCCTAAACCTGAAGGCTTACCAACCATGGTTGGTTACCAAGCAGCAGGTGCTGCGCCATTCTTACGTGGTGCACCCGTTGAGAACCCTGAAACAGTTGCAACGGCAATCCGTATTGGTAATCCACAAAGCTGGAACCATGCTAAAGCAGTGGTTCGTGACTCTCAAGGTTGGTTCGATGAACTGACTGATGCTGAAATACTAGAAGCACAGCGTTTACTTTCAATGTATGAAGGTGTCTTTGTAGAACCTGCTTCTGCAGCGTCGATTGGCGGTGCAATCCGTGACATCAAAGCAGGTAAAATTGCGGAAGGTTCTGTGATTGTCTGTACCGTGACAGGTAATGGTCTAAAAGACCCAGATACTGCGATCAAACAGTGTTCTGATGCGGTCATGCTTTCAATCGATGCAACTTTAGAACAAGTTCGCGATTCCATTCTTTCAAACATGTAATTAAGAGAAGACAAAAAAAGCCCTGCATATGCAGGGCTTTTTTATGACTCAATTTTTGTTGTTGAGTGAACAAAAACAAAGTCGGGTTAAATACGTTTTGGTAATTGGCTTGCCCAGTTCATTAGGCGCGTTGCATCATTGGTACGTGCTGCAGATGAGTCCGCGCCCAATAACACCACCACTGCTGGACGGTTATTTAAAGTGGTATGCATCACCACACAGCGACCGGCTTCATTAATGAAACCTGTTTTTGAAATATTAATATTCCAACCACCATTACGAACCAAGGCATTGGTATTGTTTGATTTCAATACACGATAGCCCAAGTTAAAGTCATAGCTTGCTGTGGTTGAGAACTGACGAATCAGACCATACTGAGACGCAGCATTGACCAAAATACCCAAGTCACGTGCTGAAGCGACATTGCCTGGATGCAGACCAGTCGATTCCATATAATGGGTTGAATTCATACCCAAAGATTTTGCTTTGGCATTCATCGCCGAAACAAAGGCTGAGCGACCACCCGGATACGTCCGTGCAAGCGCTGATGCTGCTGGGTTTTCTGACTTCATTAATGCAAATAACAATGCCTCTGCACGGTTCATACTATCCCCTGCACGCAGTGACGAGCTTGAACTTTTACAACCCGAACACGAAAAGTCCGCTTGCTGTAAAGTAATGTTTTCAGACATATTTAAACGCGCATCTGAAATCACCACCGCCGTCATCAGTTTAGTAATCGAGGCAATCGGCAGCGCGGTATTACTGTTTTTACTGTACAGTACTTCACCTGTATTGCCATCCATCACCAGTGCTGCACGAGCATTGACACTAGGTTGGTTGGAATATTTCGAGGTATCGAAAATTTGTACTGTTTTCGAGGTACTGTTGTTCGTCACCACACCGTTGGAACTGCGAATACTGGTGGTGACTTTTGTTGAACCCTGAGGAGCGTACTCTTCAGGATCTTCCATGAGATCATCATTCAGAAGCTGTTCTGCATCTGCCGCAGACCAGCTCATGCTTGCTTGGCTAGGCCCCGAGCCCGGGTTCATCACCAAGTCTGCAAAGCTATGGGTACTGGCCGTCATTGCAATCGACCATCCCAATAGATGCATTAAAAATTTATTTGATTTTTTCACTTTTCTTCACTCAACTTCATAACCCATAAGATACATTTGCGTATTCACGCCAATATGCCTTACATTTTTACACAATGCGAACAGCATTGCCGTCGACAGCGTGCATATCTTTTCAAATAAGCCTAAGAATAGGATTGCTAATTTTGTCGTTTCATTGCAAGCTTATTTTGCTTTATGTAACAAAAAATATGGTTTTTATAGTGAGGAAGAGCTAGGTGATCACAGTTTTAGTGGTAGATGACCATGAGTTAGTACGTACAGGGATTTGTCGAATGCTCGAGGACCATGCCGATGTTCAAGTTATTGGCCAAGCTGAATCTGGTGAAGAAGCAATTAATCTCGTCCGTCAACATCACCCAAATGTGGTTCTGTTAGATGTCAACATGCCAGGAATTGGTGGTGTTGAAACCACACGCCGCTTACTACAAACTGCACCCGAGACCAAAGTACTGGCGGTCAGTGGTCTAGCTGAAGAACCTTATCCGTCCCTGTTACTCAAAGCTGGCGCCAAAGGCTACATTACCAAAGGTGCACCTGTGACCGAAATGGTACGTGCGATTAATAAAGTGATGCAAGGCGGCAAATATTTCAGCGCTGATATTGCTGAACAACTGGCCAGTTCTTATCTGTCTGATACACAAACCTCACCTTTTGATGCTCTGTCTGAACGTGAAATGCAGGTGGCGATGATGGTCGTGAATTGCATTAGTGCACAGGAAATTTCTGACAAGCTTTTTGTCAGCGTAAAAACGGTCAATACTTATCGTTACCGAATTTTTGAAAAGCTCAACATCGACAGTGATGTGAAGCTGACTCACCTTGCTATTCGCTATGGTTTAATTAAACCCTGATGCAAGCTGACTAACACCCGCATGCTGCAATACTCAACCAATATTCAGTTAAATCAATACCGTCTAGGTGTTTGGTATGCGTCTTATCGACTGTTTATTGGCTGTTGTTTGTTGTTGGTTTATCTACTGACCTATGAGCAGCTGTTTTCAAATTATCAATATCCAGTATTGTATCGTTCCGTCCTGATTGGCTTTATTTTTATCAGTGCCTTTCAGCTATTGAGCCTCAAGCATGTGCGCAAGCGCATACCACTTCAGCTCACCTTGTTGTTTATCGTCGATGTCATTAGCCTCAGTTTACTCACTTTTGCCACCGATGGTCCAAACTTACAGTTAAGCTTATTGTTTGTGATCACGATCTTTGCCGCTTGTGTATTGGTCGATAAACAAAAAGCGCTCATCATTACCTTGATTGCAGTGATTACACTGGTTTATCAACACTTTATTGGAACGCTCTTTTCAATCAGTTCACTGAATACCATTGGCAACAGTGCCGTGCTCGCCTTTTTGTTCTTTGTGGTTTATGGGTCTGGACAAATTGCGGTACGACGTTTTCAAGTCCTTGAAAATTTAAACTTCTATCAGTCCCAAGAACTGGACCAACTGCAAAACATTAACCGTTATATTTTAGAGCAAACCGAGCTCGGCTATTTGGTGCTCGATGAAAACTGCCACATGGTGCTGAGTAATCCTGCCGCATGTACATTATTGGGCATCTCTCCAATTTATGCCTATGACAAATATCCTTTATATAAGGCACAGCCTGATTTATTTGAACTACTCAAATTCGACCAACTGAAGAATGGGGAAAAATTCCAATTTACATCGCAACTGAGTCGCTTTCAGATTCAGATCGAAATTCAAAAACTTCAAGTCCCGAATCAGACACTGACCTTATTCGTGCTGCAAGATGCACAAAAAATTAATCAACGTGTACAACAACTCAAGCTGGCTGCACTGGGTCAACTTTCTGCCAGCATTGCACATGAAATTCGCAACCCACTGGCAGCCATCACACAAGCTAATGAACTAATGCAAACCAATGATCCACAACAAGAACTGTTGCAGAACATGATTGCCAAACAAGCCTCAAGGATTGATAAAATTATTGGTGATACACTGAGCATGGCACGCAGTAAAGAAACCTATCCGACCTTAATTGATGTCGCCGCTTTTTTAGAACGTTTTATCGTTGAAGATTTGCCCGATGTCAAAGATCAAATTGATTACCGCATTTCCGATCAAGCTCAGATTCAGTTTGATGAACAACAACTGAGACAAGTGCTGATCAACCTGATTCGAAATGCCATTCGTCATAATGCAGCTGAAGCCGAGCACATTCAAATTCGTATCTATAGCTACAAAAACCTCGTCCATATTGAGGTCTGCGATTTTGGTGAAGGGGTCGCCACTCAGGATCAAAGCACCCTGTTTCAACCGTTTTTTAGTACCTCCATCAATGGAACTGGGTTAGGATTATATTTATCCCATAGTTTCTGCGAAGCCAACCAAGCTAAGCTATACTATGTAGAACAAAAAATAGGGGCATGCTTTAGGATTGAATGCCCCCGTATAAACAATGACGTGTAATTTTTGGGGTTAATCGTGGAAAAAAAACCACTTGTTTTATTGGTGGATGACGAACAAGACTTATGTACACTGATGCAAATGTCTTTAAGTCGGATGGGGATTGATACACATATTGCCTATCGCTTACAAGAGGCGGTTCAAGCCCTGAAAACGCATCAATATGATGCCTGTCTAACCGATCTTAATTTACCCGATGGTAATGGTCTGAGCTTGGTCGATTTTATTGCTCAAAATTATCCTAATTTGCCTGTTGCAGTGCTGACTGCTTACGGCAATATGGATATTGCGATTGCAGCACTTAAAGCTGGTGCTTTTGATTTTGTCAGTAAACCAATCAACCAAAAACATTTAGAGCAACTTTTACAAAAAGCCTTTAATCAGCCCATCAGTCAACTGCATATCCAAGAAGATACGCTTGAACATCGCCTGCTGATTGGTCAATCCCTTCCTATTCAGCAGCTACGCATCACCTTAAAGAAAATTGCACGTTCGCAAGCCCCTGTCTTTATTACGGGTGAATCGGGGACCGGCAAAGAAGTGGTGGCTAATCTGGTACATCGCCTGAGCAACCGCAATGAAGGGCCATTTATTGCCATTAACTGCGGTGCCATACCGACTGAACTGATGGAAAGTGAATTGTTTGGACACCGTAAGGGTAGCTTTACAGGGGCGACTCAAGACAAACAAGGGCTGATTCTGTCTGCGCATGGCGGCAGTTTATTTTTAGATGAAATTGCTGAGTTACCACTCACTATGCAGGTGAAACTGCTGCGCGCGGTACAAGAAAAACGCATTCGTCCAATTGGGAGTGACACCGAAATTGATGTCGATTTCCGTGTGATTAGTGCCAGCCATCAAGACTTAGAAGCACTGGTGCAACAAGGCAAGTTCCGTCAGGATTTATACTTCCGCATCCATGTCATGGACATTGTGCTGCCTGCCCTACGTGAGCGTGGCAATGACATTATTCTTTTGGCACAACATTTCATTCAAAAAATCTGCCAAGAATGGGACATCCCAGTCAAACCACTGAGTGAACGTGCACGTGAGTTTTTATTGGCCCAATATTATCCAGGCAATGTGCGTGAATTACGCAATATGATGGAACGTGCCATCACTTTAAGCGATGAAAGCAGTATCGACTTACCGCACTTGCAAACAGCCCCACTGCGACCCATTGCTCAGACCAACTATGCCAATGCCACCCAACAAGGTACTGTTGGCAATGATCAACTCAGTCATATGCCTTCGCGTAAATTACCCGAAGAGGGTTTAGAGCTGTATCTAGAAAAAATTGAAAAAGAAATTTTGATGAATGCGCTCAATCTCACCCACTGGAACCGAACACTAGCGGCTAAAAAGCTCGGCATGTCTTTCCGTTCTTTACGTTATCGCTTGAAGAAATTCGGACTAGATGGCGAAGACGATCCCGTTTAAAGACTTAACGACGGTTAATTAGAATCTCTGCCACATGTTCAACATAGCTTTCGTCTTTGAGTTCATGTGGCATTGGATACACCTGATTTGGCGCAATCCCTACCCCTTCAATCATCCGACCACTTGGGGTGTAATAATGCGATACGGTCATTTGCAAAGATGCACCATTCGATAACGGAAATAGTTTTTGTACCACGCCCTTACCATAACTTTTTTCCCCAATCACCCACGCCCGTCCATGCTCCTTCAGCGCAGCGGTAAACACCTCCGCGGCCGATGCAGAGCGGTCATTAATCAGAATCCCCACTTTTAAATTTTGAAACTCGAGGCTAGGTAAGGCCTGAAACTGCTGATCGCCCTCGGAACGACTTTTAGTCGAAACAATCACCCCTTGGTTTAAGAATAAATCGGCAGATTCAACTGCGGCAGACAACAGTCCTCCGGGATTATTTCTAAGGTCAATCAAGACCGCTTTTAAACGCGAAGACTGATGCTCTTCAATCAGTTGCTGAATTTCATTGGCCGTATCCTGCTGGAATACCCGCACCTTGAGCACCAAAACTTGGTTATTCAACAGTTGCGCCTGGATATCGGTTTCAACTTTTTTGGTTCGGACTAAATTGATCGGCGTTGAGTTGGCTTTCAACTGCAAGCTGACGGTACTACCAATCGCCCCACTGAGTAATTCATTGACTTGAGCATGGTTGAGCTTGCGTAGCTCTTGATCATCTACTTTAAAAACGGAGATCCCATTTTTTAAGCCCAGTTTGCTGGAATCTGAGTCAGGTTTTAATCCACGAATCAGCCATTGTTGTAAGCGAGAATCAAACTCTAAGCTGAAGTCAACTGAAGCCAAATCCCCTTCGGTATATTGCACCAGTTGTTTATATTCTTGAGGAGATAAATAGCGAGAATAACGGTCTAAGCCACTGACTAAACCTTTAATGGCCTGTTGAAATAGTGCTTCATCACTACGTTCAGCCACATAATTGGCTTTGACTAAACCGTAGATTTGCACAAATTGTTGAATTGATTCAATCGGAACCTCAACATAACCTTGTTCTAATTCATCATCAAAAGCGGGTGCTGCCGCAGTTTTTGCAACAGCCCCCATCGGGTGGATCAGACTCAGACCTAAAGCAATCACTACACCTATTGAAGTCCACGATGCTTTTGCCATTTACCCACCCAAATTGATTTATACGTCTAATGTAATTAAGTTACGACCTTGCATGTCTGCTGGAACAGGAAGATGCATCAAGCTTAACAAGGTTGGTGCGACATCGGCCAATACGCCACCCTCAGCAATGGTTGCTTGAGTTGGACCGACATAGATAAAAGGCACCAATTCTGTCGTATGCTGGGTATGCACCTGACCACTGTGATAATCCTGCATTTGTTCAACATTACCATGGTCAGCCGTAATTAACATATGGCCTTTTTGTGCCATCACCGCTTCATAGACACGGCCTAAGCATAAATCAACGGCTTCAACAGCTTTCACTGCAGCATTAAACACGCCCGTATGACCAACCATATCGCCGTTGGCATAATTCACCACCAATAGATCAAACTCGCCTGAGTTAATCGCAGCCACCAATTCATCGGTTACTTCATATGCGCTCATTTCTGGCTTGAGGTCATAAGTAGCCACATTCGGTGACGGAATCAAAATACGTTTTTCACCTGGATATTCATCTTCACGACCACCACTGAAGAAGAATGTCACATGTGCATATTTCTCAGTTTCAGCAATACGCAATTGAGTTTTACCAAGGTCTGAAAGATATTCACCTATCGAGTTATTTAATGCTTCAGGCATATATGCCACAGGTGCATCAATACTGGCTTGGTAGCGTGTCAACATCACAAACTTAGATAAGTTTGGTACAACTTTACGCTCAAAGCCTGCAAAATCTTTTTCAACAAACGCTTTGGTAATTTCACGCGCACGATCCGCACGGAAATTCATAAAGACAATGCTGTCACCATCTTGAACTTTTACGGCATCGCCAATGCGTGTTGCTTTGACAAACTCATCAGATTCATCTGCTGCATACGCCAAGGCTAAACCTTCAACTGCTGTAGCTGCAGTACGTGTTGCTTCAGACTCAGTGAGTAAACGATAGGCTTGTTCCACACGGTCCCAACGGTTATCTCGATCCATCGCAAAATAACGACCAATCAGACTCACAATACGACCTTGATTTGGATATTGAGCAAACAATGCATCTAATTTTTCTAAAGAGTGCTGTGCGCTGCGCGGCGGGGTATCACGACCATCTAAGAAAGCATGGAGATAAACGGTTGCACCGCGTTTTAACGCAAGTTCAGCCATGGCAACAATATGATCTTCGTGTGAATGCACCCCACCTTCAGACAACAGCCCCATAATGTGCAACGCACCACCCGCTGCTTTGGCTTTTTCAACAGCATCAACCAAAACTTCATGCTCGAAAAAAGCACCCGTACGAATGTCTTTGGTGATTCGGGTAAAGTCTTGATAGAGCACACGCCCTGCACCCAAGTTCATGTGGCCCACTTCAGAGTTGCCCATTTGGCCATCTGGCAGACCCACGTCTTCACCAGAACCTGAAATTAAGCTATGCGGATGCTTTGCTTCAATCGCTGTTAAATTCGGTCGATTCGCTGCTAAAAAAGCATTGTCTTCAATCGCTTCACGGTGTCCCACACCATCCATAATGACCAGTACGTGAGGGATTTTGCCAGCAGTTGCATCCGCCATAATAAGCACTCTTTTTTTGTCTACAAATTCATCGCCCTATCTTACCGAATTTTCGGTCAAGACTCTATGCAGGCATGATGGTTTAACACCATCATGCGCATTGTTTTCTTCAATATCGTACAGTTATCGTGCACGTTGTAACAAATAACCACCTGCGACAAACATCAGTAAAATCGGCACAAAAACAAACCATGCGGGTGAAGGTGAATACACCAAACTTGCATAACCCAAGAAGTCTTGTAGGTAAAAGAAACCTAGGCCTGTAAACAGTGCAATCACCAAACGAAAGCCCATCGATTGTTGGCGCAGTGGGCCAAAAATAAAGGAACAAGCAATCAACACCAAAGCAATCAAGGCAAATGGAGACGCCACTTTCTGCCAAAAAGCCAACTGATAAGTTTTTGGTACTTGGCTGTATTCATGCATATAGCTCATGAAACTGACCAATTGACTCGGTGAAAGGTCTTCAGGATCAATCGTCACCATGTGCACATATTTCGGCTGCAGTGCCAATGCCAAAGGCGTTTCAGCGGCCTTTTGTGCCGTAGCATTGCCTGTCGGCAGCAAATCAACTTGGGCCGTATTTTCTAAAATCCAATGACCATCTTGCACAAACTGACCTTGCTCAGCATTTAAAACGCCTTTCAAACGAGCATTATTATCAAAGTCGACCACTTGCACATTTTTCAGCTGACCTTGAGAGTTGGCATAATCGACATAAATAAAACGCTGCCCTTCTCGTGTCCAGTAACCACGTACTTCACCAAGTTCAGCCGCAGTTCGATGGCTTTTCACACCTTTGGCTTGCTCATTGGTATAAGGAATCACCCATTCACTTAAAGCGAATGACAGTACCACCAAAATTAAAGCCGAACGAATCACCCAACCAACAATCCGCCAAAGACTCACCCCCACCGAGCGCATCACAATCAGCTCACTGTTTGAAGCCAAAGTGCCGAGGCCCAATACCGAGCCAATTAACGCGGCAATCGGTAGAATCTCATAGAGATATTGCGGTGCTCCCCACAGTACATAACGTAAAGCATCCCAAGCACCATAATCTTCTTTAAGGGAGCCTAGCTCACCCAAATAGGTAAACAGAATTTGCAAGACCGATAAAATAGCGGTAGCACCCAGCATCGCCATCGCGGTGGTTTTGGTCACATGTTTTGCGACTATACGACGTGCGAACATGATTAAGACCCCGCTCGTTGTAATGTTTTCTTAATTTTCGGGGCCAGCTTTTGTTTACGCGAAAACAAAGCCGCTGCTATCGCATAGATCACCAAGATCATTGGATAAGCCCAAATCCCCATTTCTTCTTTACTGACTCGGGTTTTAATGGCCATCAGCGCCACGATTAAACTGGCAAAAATAAGCAATGCAGGGAACAGCTTTAAGTAACGGCCTTGGCGCGGACTCACTTCAGATAAAGCCACAGCGAGGAGTAAGGCCACCACAATGGCAAACGGCACAAAAATACGCCAGCCCAATTCACTCGCCACGACAGGATCATGACGATTATCCCAAAGTTTCATGGTGGACAGTGCTTCAACATCGGCACTTTCAAACTTCGCTTCTTTATCATTTTCTAAACGTAGGCGATAAGACTGAAACTCGGCTTGGCTATAACGCGGCTGTCCCGGATAAATTTCATAACGGCGACCTTGCACCAAATCCACCACATTGGCGGGATCATTTTCAATTTCAACCCGCGTGGCTTCTTTGGCCAAAATCATCACATCAGGCTTACCTTCTGCTTCAGCGCGTTGATAGAAGAAGATATCTTTGAGGTTCTTACGGTCTTCGGATAAGTCACCCGCATAAATGGTATAAGGCCCCGATGAAATAAACTCTTTGGGTCGAACCAAATCAAAACCAGTACGCACCGCCTGACTGGTGGTGAGCTGCTCAAACTGACGAACACCCCACGGCGCCATCCAAAGCATCAGCACGGCTTGAACAGCAAGAAACACCACGGTCATAGGAATCAGCAGTCGCCCCAATTGGTTACGACTGACGCCACTGCCATTGAGTACTGCCATTTCATGATCGACATACAGACGACCAAAAACCAGCATCAGCCCAATAAAAAAGCCTAGAGGAAGAATCAGCGTTAAAAATTCAGGCAAACGATAGCCAATAATGCTAAATAAAATACCTGCATCTAAGCGACCCTGCGCGGCTACGCCAAAATACTTGATCAAACGACCGCCCATCATGATCAAGGTCAATAAGGCGATCACAACCAAGGATGTCGACACCACTTGTTTGACCAGATAACGCCGAATAATCAAATTAATTCTTCCAAAAATAGGTGAATAAAAACTAGCGCTAGTTTACCCGAATAGTGAAAATATAAAACCTGTACTCTTGTTGCACTTTGCAACTCTATTCATGTTAATGTTTCAGTGGTTTAATCATTTTCAAACTTTATAAGGCTTAAATAAAACTTATGAAACTCTCTATTAATACGTCATTCACAGAGAATACGTCTAGCCAATTTTTGTTGATATTAGTAGATTCTGAAAACACGCAACACCTTGCAAATGCTTATCAAATTAATGATTTAAACAACTTAATTGAAGCGACTCAGTTTAAAGCCGCATTTAATGAAACTTTGAGCCTAATTGGTCAAATTCCAGCAAGCCCCAATGCAGCCTTGATCGGGGTGGGTAAAGCCGCTGAATTACAAGCAGCAAAGCTGGTGAAAATTGCTCAAACCATTATCAAAGCTTCACAAAAAAAATTCAAACACATCAGTCTTGACCTTTCAGCTCTTCCAGCTGAACTCCATTATTTATTTGCCCTCAGTTTGACGCAAGCGGCATATGCTTTTGATGAATTCAAATCGAAAAAAGCCGACAACGCGCTTGAACAGATCAGCCTGATTGCCGCTGAGTCGCCGCTGAATGCTGCGCAACTTAAATTGATTGAAGCCGTGCAATCAGGTCAGAGCGTTGCACGTGACTTAGGCAACCGTCCGGGCAATATCTGCTTCCCAGAATATTTGGCAGAGCAAGCCTTAGAACTGGCAGCCCAATACCCTGACCTGCTCCGTGTTAATGTCCTTGATGAGCAGCAAATGGCGGATCTGGGCATGCATTCCTTCCTTGCAGTGAGCAAAGGTTCAGACCGCCCAGGCCGTATTATTACCCTTGAGTATCAAGCTGAACGTTCTGAAGCCCCAGTGGTCTTGGTCGGTAAAGGGATCACTTTTGATACAGGTGGCATTTCATTGAAACCGGGCGCTGGTATGGATGAAATGAAATATGACATGTGTGGTGCAGCATCGGTTCTAGGGACGCTCCGTGCTCTATGTGAATCGCGTTTAGCCATTCATGTCGTAGGTACGATTGCGGCAGCTGAAAATATGCCGTCAGGCAAAGCTACACGTCCGGGTGACATCGTAAGCACCATGAGCGGTCAAACCGTTGAAATTTTAAATACCGATGCAGAAGGTCGTTTGGTGCTGTGTGACACATTAACCTATGTAAAACGCTTTAACCCTGAACTGGTCATTGATATTGCAACCTTAACAGGTGCCTGTGTCGTGGCACTTGGTTCAGTCTTAACGGGTATGTTTACCCCAGACGACAAACTGGCGGCCGAACTATCGGAAGCAGGTCAAAATAGCTTTGACCGCGTCTGGCGCATGCCTGTGATTGATGACTATCAAGAACAGTTAGACTCCCCATTTGCCGATATTGCCAACATTGGCGGGCCTAAAGCTGGTGCTGTAACTGCAGCGTGCTTCTTGCAACGTTTCACCCGTGATTACCGCTGGGCACATTTGGACATCGCAGGTACAGCATGGAACTCAGGTGCCAATAAAGGCGCAACCGGTCGCCCAGTACCCTTATTGATGCAATTCTTAGCTCATCGTGCGCAGTCTAATGGCTAATATTAGCTTTTATCTGTTTGAACAAAGTCCTGAACGACAAGTCGAAAGTGCTTGTCGTTTGTGTCGTAAAATTTTGCGTCAGCCAGAGCGAATCTGGCTGTATGCAAGCGACACTGAACTACAACAGCAACTGGATGAGCGTTTGTGGAGTTTTGATGATACGAGCTTTATTCCACATGGCATTGATCAAATCGATGCCCGCATTTGTATCTCAGCGCAACTGCCTGAACAATCCGACTGGATTGTGTTCAATTTTAACGATCAAGCTCTTGAACAGTTCGAAAAATTTAGCCACATTATAGAAATTATTGAAAATAACGAATCGGCCAAACAACAAGGTCGTGAAAAATTTAAACAATATAGACGTCTCGGGGTTGAAGCTCGAACCTTCAAGCTTTAATTGATTCCCCGTCTAAATAAGGAGATGCGTAGTGGCATTGAATGTTGGTCCAGATTTTAAACAGCGCTGGTTAAATGTACCTGATGCTGTTCGTCAGGCCTTTATTGATGACCTGAGTCGCGTCTGCGATGTACTCAAACCTGAAACAGGTTTACACAGTTGGATTGAACAAGACCAACGCGCTCAAGCCGTCTCTACCCAAAGAATTGAACAAGCGTATGCCGATCTGAAAGCACAGCTGATTGAAGAAGCGCGAATTCGCAAACAACAAGCGTTGGAAAAATCACTGGCAGACAAACGCGCAGCGCAGGAAGCTTATGCGGAAAGCCTCAAAAAAGACGAAATCCGTCAGTTCAATGAGCAAACCCAAGCTTTAAATGTGATGCGTCAAAGTGTCGATCAGGAAATTTTGAGCTACACCGCACGCTATGAAAAAACGCCTGAACAAGCTCTGGACTATGCCAAAGGTAAATTTGGCATTGATGATTCACAAATTTTGTCTGAGTTAGAAAGTGTGCGTTTACGTTTAGAGCTTGAAGCGGAAACCTTAATTGAAGAGTCCGTCGCCAGCTATCGCAGTAAGCTACAAGCCGCGGCTCAAGAAGAAATTGACTATATTTTGAAAAATTCAGACTTTTCTAATGAAGTGGTATCCAACTCTGCCTAACAGGCCTTGGCTTCCACTTAAACTCACTTCGGTGAGTTTTTTTATGCACCCTTGTTTTGCTCGGCTGATGTGGTCTGTCTCAATCTCAAACCAACACATCAACCATAAATGATAAGGTATTGCCCACACCATAACCAATCGCCAACAAACTACCAATCCAAATCAGGCCACCAGTCACGTTGTACCACATAAAAGTCGCCAAACTCATATGCCCTGCGCCCGCAGCAAAAGGCGCGAAAGAACGTACAAAAGGAATAAAACGTGCTACTAAAATGGTTTTACCGCCATGCTTTAAGAAATATTGATTGGTCTTCATCATATATTCGGGTTTCAGCCAACGCGAATGCTGATGGGCAAATTTAAAGCCCAGCTTCTGACCAGTATAATAATTGACGATATAGCCCAATACGGCAGCAATCATCATCAAAATACCCATGGTATGGATATGGATTAAATCCGAGCTGGAACATAAGGCACCAATGGCAATCAGTAAACTGTCACCCGGCAAAAAGAACATAAAAACGAAGCCCGTTTCTGCAAAAATAATCAGAAAAAGAATCGCATAAATCCAAAGGCCGTATTCTGCAAGCAGTACGGGCAATAATTGTTCTAGATGGAGAAAAAAATCAATCATTGTCACCTATCCGTGCAATGAACTGCGTACTATCTTTCATCATACTCAATTGCTTACCTATTCATTTCAAAAGAAAAACTCCCTCATTTTGGGCAAATAGGGAGCTCATCTTTTGTCTATTCTTGCTGCAATCTAAACGATTTTTCTATTTCAAGAAACCATTTTGTGCCAAAAAGTCTAAACTAATTTTAGATTGTGGGGTAGTTTCCGCAGCTTTGTCACCCATCATCAGACGTTCAATGTAGCGTGCTAACACATCCACTTCAAGGTTCACTTGACTGCCTGCCTTCCACGTTCCAATGTTGGTTCGTTCAGCCGTATGCGGAATTAAATTGAGGCTTAAAATACGGCCACGCAAATGATTAATGGTTAAACTGATCCCATCAACCGTGATCGAGCCTTTTTCTGCCAAGTAACGTGCAATCTCAGCTGGCGCAGTCACTTCAAAATAAAGCGAACGTGCATCTTCACGCACAACGGTGATTTCACCCACAGCATCGACATGACCTGACACAATGTGTCCACCAAAACGTGTGGTGGGCAACATCGCCTTTTCCACATTTACACGTTGGCCAACTTTCCAGTGGGTCAGTGTGGTTCGGTTCAAACTCTCACGTGAGACATCGGCAGCATACCAGTGCTCACCCCAGTCAATCACCGTGAGGCAAATGCCATTGGTGGCAATCGAGTCACCCAAATGTACATCTGACATATCAAGATCCGTACCAATGCGCAAACGCACATCGCCACCGACATTTTGTACGCTTTCAACTGTGCCCAGACTTTCGATGATCCCTGTAAACATTTCTGATTTCTACCTCTATATTTTTACCACAGCGCCAACTGTGTCGTGACCCCAGATGTATCGACCCCACCCAATTCGGCATAATGGTACAACTGCCCAAGCAACTGACGAATTGGCGGACCTGACTTGGCATGGGTATCAGTGATCACAATAAACTCTAGCACACGCGCACGCTCAGACTGACGCTGTTTACTCACGCGATAACGCGGTACATCCTGCGTTAATAAAGTCACGCGACCTCGCTCCAAATTGGCTTTGAGCAAGTCCCCCGCTTCAATATTACCATCGGTTGAATAACTGGTCAGAATGTAACGTGCATTGATGGTGGAAAGTAATTTTTCATATGCCTCTTTGGCATACTTTGACGAGTTATAAGGACTCGGACGCTCTTTGCGCCACGCACGGTCAATTCCGCTTTTAAAACCTTTGGTGTCTGGTGTCGGTAAATCTACCTGATCCCATAAGGTTAAAGCATTTAAGACATGATAATTACTACTGTAAGCATGCTGGTTATAGGGTGGATCTAGATAGGCTACATCGACCTCAAAACTACTCATTTGGTTTGCCAAATGCTGCGCATCGACACACCACATTTCAGCCATCGGGTTCTTTTGTTTATTATCACCCACTTCACTAAAACGACTTGGGGTCAACCACAACAAGGATTCAATCCGCTCTAACGCTGTTTGGGTTTTACCGCCCCAACCGTGGTGGAAGCTTTTAAAGACGCCGGAAGTATTGCTGACAAAACTTGCAGAATACAGCAGCGGTGCCAGTAAAGCAGACATCTCCACATCATCGATTGCCCCTTGTGCCTGCCATGTGGCAATTTGCTGACGAATCGCATCAATGCGCATGCCGTTGCGACGTTTGAAGAACAAACGATCTCGGCTTGGATCATAAATCTCATCATTTCGCGGACACAGATTATGCGTTACCCAGCCCTTAACTTCAGGCAAGCGGTTTAAATAATCAATGGCTTTTTGATAACCACCCAACTCTTTAAATGCAGGCGCTTCGGTACAAGCCAAAATGGCATGGTTCAGCGCATGGCTATACGGTTCCCAGTCGTTGGCAATCACGCGATAACCATTTTGACGCGCCAAACGCGAGACCACGCCCGAACCCGCAAAGAAGTCGGCAAAAATAGGCGCACGACCATCTGCACGGTTTAAAGTCCCTGTACTCTCAAGCGCCTCTAAAATCAGATGCAACAGACGGCGCTTATTCCCCAAATAAGGAACAAGTTGATGAAAGAGATATTCATCGGTGGTACGTGCCGCGTGACGACGTTTATGATAAACCGTAGACTCTGAACTCATAATGACTCTTGAGAAGGGATAAGCGTTAAGCGCACATCATCACCCAATTGTGTGACATCCATGAGCTTAAAGCGGAGTTGCTCTGCCATCTGAGAAAACTCAGCATTGAACATTGCACGTGCAGACTGACCCAATAAGGTCGGTGCCACATAACTAATCATTTCATCGACCAACTTTTCTTGTAAAAAAGCCGTCGATAACGTTGCACCCGCTTCAACCATGACATCGTAAATTTGATGTGATTGAACCAACTGCTTTAATAACTGATCTAAAGGTTGTACAGCAAGCTGTAGCACACCTAAATCGGCCAATGCTTGACGATAAGGCCCCATTACCATCACGGTATCTGGTTGCTGTAAAATTTGGGCCGTCAAAGGCAAGCGGCCTTGACGGTCTAACACCAGACGTTTCGGTTGTACAACCGTTGTCAGATCCGCAACACCCTGCAGCTGTCTAACATTGAGCTGAGGATCATCGGCCAATACGGTTTCAATGCCCGTGATCACGACACCAGAAATGGCACGAAAATGCTGAACATCCAACCGTGCAGCTGGGCCTGTAATCCATTTTGACTCACCTGAAGCCATCGCCGTTCGACCATCTAAACTAGAGGCAACTTTTAAACGCACATAAGGTCTACCTGTAGCCATGGCTTTTAAAAAGCCCGCATTCAACTGATGTGCTTCGGCTTGACAAATACCGACATCAACCTCAATGCCTGCTTCTTTTAAAATTTGTACCCCTTTACCGGCCACCAAGGGATTGGGATCTGGACAGGCAATCACAACACGCGCCACACCTGCCTCGACCAAACCTTTGGCACACGGCGGTGTACGCCCATAATGCGCACACGGTTCTAAAGTGACATAAGCCGTTGCACCCCGGGTCTGTTCGCCCGCTGCACGCATGGCAAAAACTTCTGCATGGGGCTGACCCGCTTGAGGGTGATAACCTGTCCCCAGCAACTGCCCATCTTTGACAATGACACAGCCTACATTTGGATTTGGCTTGGTGCTGTATTGACCTTGCAGTGCTAAAGCAATCGCTTGTTTCATCCAAGCTTGGTCAGCTTGTAAAGCACTAGACTGTAATTCAGACATGGATGCCAACTCGCTTAATGTTCACGTTGTTGCATTTGTTCAATTTGGTGACGAAAGGCATCGACATCTTGAAAGTCTTGATAGACCGATGCAAAACGCACATACGCAACATGATCCAAAGAAAATAAAGATTGCATGACAATTTCACCAATGGTGCGTGATTTCACATCACGCTCACCTAAACGGCGGATTTGCAGCTGAATATCGCTTAAGACGGTTTCAATTTGCTCTTGTGTCACGGGACGTTTTTGTAAAGCATGCATCAAGGAACGACGCAATTTTGCTTCATCAAAAGGTTCACTTTTGCCATCCGACTTAATCACACGCGGCATGACCACTTCATAACTTTCAAAGGTTGTGAATCGCTCACCACAGCTAATACATTCACGACGTCGACGAATTTGACAACCTTCAGCGGCCAAACGTGAGTCGATCACCTTACTGTCTTCAGCGTTGCAAAATGGACAATGCATAGGGCTTAAATTGAACAAATTTGAATGGTTTTAGAGTGTAGCAAAAATTCGGTGTTTTGTAGAGTTTTACGCTAGATATAGAAAAAAAACAGCCCTTTCGGGCTGTTTCACACAATATATTGATTATACTGTTGATTTATTATTCTCTTGATTAGTCTACACGTTCACCATGTTGACTTAAGTCCAGACCCATACGTTCATCATCCGATTCAACACGAATGCCAATCACAAGGTCAATCACTTTTAAAATGATGAAGGTTAATACTGCTGAGTAGGCAATTGTTGCCAACACACCTTCAACTTGCACCCAAAGCTGATGCATTACATCACTTGGCGCATTGTCACCCATGATGAAATCACTGGCAAAGAATGCGGTTAAGATCGCACCGACAATACCACCAACACCATGTAAACCAAACGCATCTAAAGAGTCATCGGCTTTTAAAGCACGTTTCAATGCGGTAATACCCCAGAAACAAACCACACCACCAATGAGACCCATCGCCAATGCACCACCGACCGTCACAAATCCTGCTGCTGGTGTAATCACTACAAGACCAGCAACCGCACCAGATGCAGCACCGAGTACTGAACCTTTACCACGTGCAACTTTTTCAGTAATTAACCAAGAGATTGCCGCTGCTGCTGCTGCTACTTGAGTCACGAGCAATGCATAACCTGCTGAACCGTTGGCACCCAATGCAGAGCCACCATTGAAACCGAACCAACCGACCCAAAGTAAGCTTGCACCTACGACAGTTAAAGCCAAGTTGTGCGGTGCCATAGATTCACGGCCCAAGCCCATACGTTTACCCAGCATATATGCAGCCACCAAACCTGCAACACCTGAGTTAATGTGAACCACAGTACCACCCGCAAAGTCGAGGGCACCGTCGTTACCTAACCAACCACCGCCCCAAACCCAGTGGGTAATTGGTGCGTAGACCACGACCACCCAAATCGCGACGAATGCGACAAATGCGCCGAATTTCATACGTTCTGCAATGGAACCACTAATAATAGCAACGGTGATGATGGCAAAAGTCATTTGGAAAATGACGAATAAAATTTCAGGAATAGTCCCTGTCAGCGCATCCGTGGTAATCCCTGTCAGCATGAACTTATCTAAACCACCGATAAAGGCATTGCCCTCACCAAAGGCCAATGTATAACCAATGATAACCCATGCAATACTCACCACTGCCGCAGCAACAAAGCTATGTGCCATAGTGCTTAAGACGTTTTTCTTACGAACCATACCGCCGTAGAATAACGCTAAACCTGGAATGGTCATCAATAAAACCAGTGCTGTGGAGACTAAAATCCACGCCGTATCACCTGTATCTAATGTTGGTTCTTCTTCTGCAGGTGCGGGTGCTTCTACTGGAGCAGCAACGGCTTCAACCGCTTGTACTGCTGGAGCAGCCACATCCGTTGTTTCAACCATTGTGACTTGTTCTGATGGAGTTGGCGCTGTTGCTGCTTCTTCAGCCCAAGCAACAGAACCACCTAAAAGTGCGCCAGATAAGCTCAGCGCGAATAGCATCTTTTTCATTCGTATCCCCCAACCTAATTTGTGCGAGTTATGTGTTACTCAGCAAACTTCATGCCAAATTAAACGGCATCGGCACCTGTTTCACCTGTACGGATACGGATGACTTGCTCTAAATTTGTGACGAAAATTTTACCGTCGCCAATTTTTCCTGTGCTAGCCACACGTGTGATTGACTCAATCACCGCGTCGACCATTTCATCACTGATCGCGATTTCGATTTTTACTTTTGGTAAGAAATCAACAACATATTCAGCGCCACGATAAAGTTCAGTATGACCTTTTTGACGACCAAAGCCTTTGACTTCGGTTACCGTGATCCCTTGAACACCAATTTCAGACAGTGCTTCACGCACATCATCCAATTTAAACGGTTTTACAATTGCAGTTACGAGCTTCATGTTTGTTTTCCTTCGGCTTATTTCACCAGTAAGGTTTTATGTTCAAATTTCATGCCAAAAATTCTTAGGTTGGGGGGAAAAGAAAGTCTGACATGAGTTTTCTTTATACCCTATTCTATACATTTAAATGCGTTTTGAGCTTCAAAATTCAGGTTTTTTAGTCGAAGATTTATGATTTTTTTACAATCGATGAAATCATATTTCATCTGAAAGGCTATAGAGTCAGAAGCAGCAATGGTACACTGCTGTCACGTCTCCAACTGTTGGATATAGAAATGATTGAAACTTTATTACAAGCCATACTGGAACAAGTCGAACAACCTAAACAAGACTTAGAACATAATTTACGCGCACTGCTGAATGAAGCGGTGACCAAGATGGATTTGGTTTCCAAAGATGAAATTGAGCGTCAACGTACTGCACTGAATAATGCCAATTTGCGTTTAAATGACTTATTGAAACAAGTGGAAGCTTTAGAGTTACGCATTCAGAACAAAAAATGAGCACCTGTTTGGTGCAACAAAAGACGCATAACGAATTAAAATAATGCACTATAATGGAACAAAAGATGTCTTTTGCCAAAATTTACACTCGAGCTTTGCTCGGTTTACACGCACCTTCGGTTGAAGTTGAAGTTCATCTGAGCCAAGGACTACCCTCTTTAACCATTGTGGGGCTTCCTGAAGCAGCCGTTCGGGAAAGCAAAGATCGGGTGCGCTCCGCCATTATCAATAGTGGTTTTCAGTTTCCGACCAAACGCCTCACCATCAACCTTGCACCCGCAGACCTGCCCAAAGACAGCTCACGACTGGATTTGCCGATTGCACTGGGTATTTTAATTGCCTCTGGTCAGCTCCCTGAGCAAGGAACTGAAAATTTTGAATTTATAGGTGAGTTGGCACTTGATGGGCAACTGCGACCAATTTCAGGTACTTTAAGTATTGCGATTGCCTGCCAGCAAGCTGGGCATCAACTGATTTTACCTGAGGCCAATGCGCAAGAAGCCTCTCAACTGCCTAACTTCCAAGTGTTTGCAGCGCAACATTTAAAACAAGTCTGTGACCATCTGTCGCAAAACCATCTCATCCAACAGTTTCAACCCACGGCGCTAAAAGCCTCCCAACATTACAAATTTGATTTGGCCGATGTTAAAGGTCAACTACGTCCGAGACGTGCCTTAGAGATTGCGGCAGCAGGTGGTCATTCTTTGCTATTTAAAGGACCGCCAGGAACAGGGAAAACCCTATTGGCTTCACGTTTAGCCAGTATTTTACCGCCCTTGAACACGCAAGAGAATTTGGAAGTGGCGAGTATTTACTCGGTGGCCAATCATCAACATCCTTTTGGGCAGCGGCCATTTCGTGCACCGCACCATACAGCTTCTGCTGTTGCCTTAGTCGGTGGCGGGTCACAACCCAAACCCGGTGAAATTACTTTGGCACATAAAGGCGTGCTGTTTTTAGATGAACTACCAGAGTTTGACCGCAAGGTTTTAGAGGTTTTAAGACAGCCGATTGAAGCCAAAGAGATTGTGATTTCGCGTGCTTCACGGCAGATCACCTTTCCAGCCAATTTCCAACTGATTGCTGCAATGAATCCGTGTCCCTGTGGTTATGCTTTTAATCAAGATAGCCGTTGCCAGTGCTCAGCCGAGGCGATTAAACGCTACCAAAACCGAATTTCGGGGCCTTTACTAGATCGCATTGATTTACATATAGATGTGCCTCCCCTGCACGCCTCGGAGTTGCAAGACACACAAGCCGTTGAAGATTCTGCGACTGTGCGGAAGCGTGTGATTGAGGCCTATCAATGGCAACTACAGCGCCAAAGCTGTCTGAATATGGCCTTATCACCCAAACAACTGGAACAGTTTGCGCCACTCAATGAACAAGCCGCGCTGATCTTTGAAAAGGCACAACAGCGCTTAAACTTATCTGCTCGGGGGTATCACCGTATTTTAAGAGTGGCCAGAACCATTGCGGATTTGGCCCAGTCAGAGCATATTCAAACGGGACATTTGACTGAAGCTCTCTCCTACCGACAGCAAAATGCCTAAAAATCGCTAAATTCCACATAGAAAAACCCCTCTAGTCCTTAGGACTAGAGGGGTTTTAAAGATGCTAAAACTTAGAAAGTTTTAGTTAAGGTAAACACGGCACCTGTTTCTACACCACGTGCTGTCACATGATCCAGATTATCAGTATCGATATTGGTTCCTACCGCTGCTAACTCTGCTGTTGCACCAGGAATAGACTGGAATGCATAGGTCACACCTACTTTCCAATCGACATAATTGTCATCATCACCAAATGAATATTTATCTTCATCACTGACCACGGTATAACCCACATTCGCAACGCCACCAAAGCCCGTTGAACCAAATGGAATTGCATAACCCGCATTAATGTTCCAGCTGTCTGTATCTGCTGCAACATAGTCATTGGTATAGTTCACATTGGTCAGTAGGCTATCCCCTTCAGTGAAGACACTCGCAAAGGTTAATTTGCCATAAAACTCTAACCAGTTCAGATCATCTGCGCTTGGATAGTTGTAGTACACCATACCCACATCAAGCACTGGCTTGCTGGCAAAGCTTTCTAATGTTGTTGCAAAACCAATCGATGGATCGAGCTCTAAACTCGGTGAACCTTCACCAAAATCAACATTTGAACCCCAAAGACCCAAATACAAGCCTGAGTCATGCGCCAAAGTAAAGCCCGCTTGTACCGCTGGATCATTTTGGGTTTGAGTTAAACCACGGAAACGATAGTCGGTTGTTATAGCAGCACTTCCGCTAAAAGATAAACCAAACGGTAATGCTGGCTCGTCATCTGCGAAAGTGAATGTAGAAGCTGAAGCCACCACAGCTAAAGATAATGCTTTAAGTGCAAATTTCATTGTTTGATTCCCCCACATCGTATCCGACGTCTTTTGGTTATTTCGATAAACTCATGTAGGTAGTAGCAATAGCTATGCCACATTCAATTCAACATCAGATACACCTTTTACAAAATCATTATAAATAATTGTTTTTATTAAAATTATTTAAAATATAAAAAATTGAGCTCGCACTCAACTTGATCGTTAAACCTCTTCGCGGTGAATTGAAGCCAAGCCCATCAAGCAAACATAATTGTTTACAATATGCGCTATTTTGAGACTCATCTTTGGAAGGTACGTTTTTAAGTGCATAAAAAAAGTGCATCCCCAACCGATCTGGATGCACTTTTCATATCTACAACATTTAAAAGTTGTAAGTTAAACCCAGCACCAGATGGTCCTCTAAATCCTCGCCCATACGATTATGCACACCATAAATATAATCCGCAGACATCTCGATCCCTGTCTCTGCAAAGGGCCTACTCAGGCCTAAGCGAACTTCATTAACAGTAAAGTTCTTCTCTGTAGTGAGTATGGCATCATCATGCTGACGATAAATCGATGCACCAATTGAACTATTGAATTGAAAGTGTTGTGGAAGAGCATAATGATGTGCAAGGCTTAAATAAGTATCGCCCGCGTTGGCATAGCTCACATCCACTAAAGCCACCGTGACGCCTACATCAAAGTCTTTATAGCTCAAACTATTTACAAATTCCGCTCCAGTCGTACTTCGGCGTTCTGTGCGATCTTCACTATAGACCGAGCCGCCATCATTATATAAATAAGTCACAATATGCGACCGATAGCTTAAATCTGGACTGAGTGTGTGTGCATAACCCATATAAAAGTCATGCTCAACACCGTGATCTTTGCTGATATCCGCTGCATCATAATTCAGTGTTGAAGCCCAATAACCTGCATATAGACCAGATGTATGTTCATATTCAAGCCCTGCTTGCAGGGTAGGCTGGTCATTTTCAATACCCCCACGATAGATATACTGACTGAGCACAGCAAGGCTTCCACTGAGTCCGCCTTCTGAGCTTTGTTGCTGGGGCTCGCTTGCGTTGACCGACACACTGCCAGTGAAAAAAATTAAAAATAGTGCAATTTTATGTGAATTCTTATGCATTTAAGCTCTCAAAATCTCTTTAGACATGAATCATTTACTGATTCCATACCCATAAATTTTAAAGCTATTTTTTAACAATAGGTCAATTTTATCTAGGCAACTGCTGTGTAATTCATCATTTTCCAATCTGGGTATAGGTTATTCTGAACCGATTCCAGACGACTAGAAATGACTGAACACTTTGATTCATAAGCTAAAATGACCTCACAGTCTATATATTATTTTCTGCAATACATAGCAAAAAACAGAATTAAGAGGAGAAAAATAATTCGATGTTTTATAAAGGTTTATTTTAGCAAACCGAATATTTTAACCAAAATTAAAATATTTCAAACATATCACTTACAAAAAAATGCATTACTTTAGTTGAATATGATAAATAAAAATGAAAATTTTTCAGCGATTACTTATACAATTGCTGTTCTCTTTCCATCCAATTTGTATAAGGTTCGCTCCCCAATGCAAAACACAAAAAAATTAGCATTAGCAGTTTTAGTACAAACTGCACTTATATCAACAGCTTTTGCGAGTGAGCAAAGTGAATCTAAAGGTTTCGTTGAAGGCGCTGAAGGATCAGTGCTATTCCGCACAGGCTTTTTAAATCGTGATAAAAAAGACGGTTTAACAAATGATACAAGCTCAACTGCTCAAACTGCCATTTTTGATCTTCAATCAGGCTTTACAAAGGGTATTGTTGGCTTTGGTGTTGGCGTAGTAGGTGATGCATCTTTCAAGCTTGGTGCGAATAATAATACGGGTAATCAAATGATTCCTGTAGATGATCGTGGATTTGCTTATGATCATTGGGCTCGTGGTGGTGCCAATGTGAAAGCACGTATTTCCAACACAACCGTGACTTATGGTACACAGGTGTCAACACTTCCTGTCATGGCAAGTAATCAAGCCCGTTTAGTGCCTGAGTATTACACAGGTGTTTTCATTGAAAGTAATGAAATTCCAAATCTAAATGTGGTTGCAGGTAAATTCACAAAAAACCAAATGTCAAACCAAATTAGTACCGATAAAGATGTGACAGGTCAAGGACTTGATCGTGCAGTAGTTTGGGGTGCTAAATATAAATTTAATGATCAACTCAATTCATCGTATTATGGCTTAGATGTTCAAGATAAGCTAGAACGTCATTATGCCAATGTAAACTTTACCCAAAGCTTAAAAGACAAGAGTACCTTAACACTTGATGCCATGGGTTATCATACAAAATGGGATAAAGATGCGCTCACTGATTCACATACCACAGATGATCTAGCAAACCGCAAAAACTCGATTTGGGCTGTTTCAGTGGGCTATGGCAAAGATGTACATAATGTCATGCTTTCTTATCAAGATAACACAGGTAATACTGGGTATGACTATGGCTATAATGCTGATGGTTTACAAAGTATCTATGTCCCTAATTCCTATTTAGGTGACTTTAATGGTAATGATGAAAAATCTGTCGGGCTACAATATAACTACAACTTCAAAAATCACGGTTTACCTGGTCTAAACTGGACAACTGCATTTGTTTATGGTTGGGATATTGATATCGCTAAAATAACAGATCGCTCAAAAATCATTGACCAAGCCGAAGAACATGAGTTCTTTAACCAAGTCAAATATACAGTTCAAACAGGTGCATTGAAAGATGCAAGCCTACGTGTTCGCTATTCTTACTTACGTTCAAGTGATACCTATAATAATGTTTCTGGTCAATATGTCAGCAATGTCATTGGCTCAACCAATGAATGGCGTTTATTCCTTGATATTCCTGTGAAACTGTTCTAATTCACTTTAGATCAATTCATAAAAAACCGCCATTCAATTGAATGGCGGTTTTTTTATGAGCCTGATTTTAGGGTAATAAAATCAGGCTTTATTTTTTCAAAATTATTTTTTAGCAGCTTCGATTGCTTTCAACACTTCTTCTTTGGCAACAGCAGCATTTTCCCAACCACTGATTTTTACCCATTTGCCAGGCTCTAAATCTTTATAGTGGGCAAAGAAATGCTCAACTTGGCTGATCAACAGCGGAGGAAGATCGGTATATTCCTGAACATCTTTATACAATGGAGATAATTTTTCATGTGGCACAGCGATGAGTTTCGCATCAATACCACCATCATCTTCCATGTTCAGTTTGCCCACTGGGCGGCAACGGATGACTGAACCCGCAGCAACAGGATGTGGCGTTACAACAAGTACATCTAATGGGTCGCCATCTTCAGACAAGGTGTTTGGTACATAACCATAGTTCGCTGGGTAGAACATTGCTGTACCCATGAAACGATCTACAAAAAGTGCATCCGAATCTTTATCAATTTCATATTTGATTGGTGCTGCATTTGCAGGAATTTCGATGATCACGTAGATATCGTTCGGTGCATCTTTACCCGCAGGGATATTGCTGTAGCTCATAACATCACTCTTTAACAAGTTAAATCTTTTAAAAAACCGCATCGATTATAACGGTTTTTGAGAAAAAAATATTTCTGCGATTATACATCCACTGGGTGAAAATATGTATGTTTCGCACTTAGCCCATCGTCAGTCGAATGACCAACAATAATAAACAAATAGGACAAAGCAGTGACAACAGCCAAACGATCGATCGAAGCGTCGACCAGTTGGCCAAATAGCAAATACCATACACCACACGAAAGACAAGATAGGCAATACCAAACGTCATGGTGACCACTTGCGGAATCACCATATATTCAGCCATTAAGATAGCGGCAATAAATAAGGGTAAACTCTCAAAGCTATTTTGCTGTGCCGCATTGGCACGTGCTGCCAGACCAGTCGTCTTGGCGAGAAATTCACGCGGATGTTGATTATCTTTGGCGCGAAATCCTGCTGTTTTTTTAGCAATGATTGTAAATACGTAAGGCAGTAAACAAGCAATTAAAATGAGATAAATAATCCCGCTAATGCTTTGCATTGGTTTTTTCTCATCAAGATCATTTCGACGGCTATCATAGCATGGCATTCCGAGGATAAATTTGGTTAAATTATAGTGTTTTTATAATTTCCCGATGAGACTCCAGCATGGCTAGCCCTGATCAAAAAGAAATGTTCGACGTGCTCGAAATTCAGCGTCAACATCAACGCCAAGTGGATCGTGTTTTAAAGATTGTGCTTCCCGTTACTGCATTTTTATTGGCGGTCATTTGTGCCAATATGAATATTGGTTCGACTCTTGGCACACTGGTCATGCTGATCATTGCATTTTGGATGGTCGGGATTAAACGTCAGAACCTATGGTCTTGGTTGCTTGCAGTGACCGTCTATTGTCTGATCGATAATGTCCTGAGTTTTGGTAGTTTTGCTTTCCCAGCCTTCAGTCGTCAGTGTGGTACGATGCTGACCTTTGTTGGCATTTTGGGCATTGGCCGTCCCTATATCGACCGCTGGTTAATGAAGAATTAAAATGCGAACATGAAAAAAAAGCGCCTGATGGCGCTTTTTTTATTTGAACTTAAGCTGTTTTACGTAAATCTTTACGTAGGATTTTACCTACGTTTGATTTCGGTAACTCATCCAAGAATTCAACATAACGCGGACGTTTGTAACCCGTTAAGTTCTCTTTAGCAAATGCCAAGACTTCTTCTGTGGTTAAAGATGGATCTTTCTTCACCACAAACAGTTTTGGCACTTCACCTGATTTTTCATCAGGTACACCAATGGCAGCTACTTCCAATACTTTAGGATGCTTTGAAACCACTTCTTCAATTTCTGAAGGGTAAACGTTAAAGCCTGACACCAAAATCATGTCTTTCTTACGGTCTACAATTTTCACATAGCCGCGAGAATCCATGACACCAATGTCACCTGTACGGAAGAAACCATCTTCCGTCATCACTTTAGCCGTTTCATCTGGACGGTTCCAATAGCCACGCATCACTTGTGGACCACGGATTGAAATCTCACCCTGTTCACCCAGTGCAACTTCCTTACCATCATCATCCAAAATTGCAACTTCAGTTAATGGCAATGGAATACCAATCGTGCCACTGAATTCTTCAGACGCTGGCGGATTTGCCGTTGCCACAGGTGAAGTTTCAGATAGACCATAACCTTCAATGATGTTGGTCCCAGTAATTCGCTTCCACGCTTCTGCTGTAGAAGGAAGCACAGCCATACCACCACCCATTGCCATTTTCAATTTGCTGTGGTCGAGTTGCTTAAACTCTTCATTGTTCACTAAAGCATTGAATAGCGTATTCACTGCTGGGAAGAATGACGGTTGATATTTACGTAATTCTTTCATCACCGCAGGTAAGTCACGCGGGTTTGGAATCAAAACGTTGGCTTGGCCTTTGTACATGCCGTACATCGCACACACCATGAACGCAAAAATATGATATAGCGGTAATGCACAGAAAATGCGGTCATCAGGTTGACCATCTTGTGCACCAAATTTACTTTGGAAAATACCGTCACACTGCAACATGTTCGCCACAAGGTTGCGATGCGTCAGTTCTGCACCTTTAGATACCCCTGTAGTGCCGCCAGTGTACTGAAGCACTGCTGTGTCACTTAACGTTAAGTTCGGGCGCTTATAGTTACTCGCACTAACTTTCGACATTGCCGCATTAAAGCGAATATGGCCAGGAATATTCCATGCTGGAATTTGCTTACGCACTGAACGTAATACAAAGTTCACCAGTGTGCCTTTTAATGCACCCAACATGTCACCTACAGAGGCAATCACGACATGTTTAACTGGCGTTTTACCATTAATCGCTTGGTAAACAGAGGCAAAGTTTTCAATGATCACCAAAACTTCTGAGCCCGAGTCATTTAACTGATGTTCAAGTTCACGCGCGGTATACAGTGGATTGACGTTAACCAATACTAAACCTGCACGGAATACACCCAAAGCAACGATAGGATACTGAAGAACGTTCGGCATCATCACAGCGACACGTGAGCCTTTTGCTAGACCCAAACTTTGTAAATATGTTGCAAATTTACGGCTTGCTTCCTCTAACTCACTAAAAGTGAGCACTTTATCCATAAAGATAAAAGCATCACGAGAGCCAAATTTTTGGAAATTTCGTTCAAAAACATCTACTAATGACGTGTTTTCTGGTGGCAATTCTACAGTCTCTGGAATCCCCGTTTTTTGGTATTCTGCGAACCAAATTTTTTCCATATCGCCCGATTCTCCTATCAGTAATCCTTAAATTTCAACTATTGTTCTCAATATTAAGCGCTCTTTATTTAACTTGTGTTGCTTAATACTGCATCCATTTCCCGCATACATACCATATATAACGTATTTTGATCAATGGATGCTAGTTTTATCTCTGAACTAACAGTTTATTTGCTTTTTGATAACCACGTGGTAATAACTGCCCTTTTGATGCTCTTTTGCCTATGTATTTTTGCAAGTCATCACCCTTCAATTTTAATTGCTGCTGTCCTGCAACGACTTGCAGTATTTCATCTAGCGTTAATCTTGTCATGAATACAATTTGATCTTTCTCTTCAAGTTGTATCAATTTATTACCTTTACCTTTATTCAAAACAGGCAACTCTGACAACTCTAAAATCAACAAACGACCCGTTGAGGTCAATAATGCCAAATGGGTGGCCTGATCAACACTGGTTAACGGCATAACTGTGGCTTTTTCAGGTAAAGTTAAGAAGGCTTTCCCTGCTTTTGCATTGGTATCTAACTGTTTTGCCTGTGTTTTAAAACCATACCCTTTACTGCTCAGCGCCACGACTTCGGCTTCATCATCAGCAATGAAGACTTGTTTAAAACCAACGCCACTGGCTGGGGACAATTTTGAACTCAACGGTTCTCCCAGCCCACGCGCGGACGGTAGGCTATTAATGGCTAGGGCATAACTACGTCCTGACTCATCCAATACATACACGCGCTGATTCGATTTACCTTGTGCATGACTGAGGTATTGATCGCCTGCACGGAAGTTCAGGTTTTCGGCATCAACTTCATGACCTTTGGCTGAGCGAATCCACCCCGCTTCAGACAAGACCACGGTCACAGGATCAGCAGGCATGAAATCTTGCTCACTCATCGCCGTCGCTTCTGCTCGATGCACGATTGGTGAACGACGGTCATCGCCATATTTTTTCGCATCATCTTTGAGTTCATTGATGATCAAAGCTTTTAAAGACTCTGGATTAGCCAACTGTTCACGAATCAGTGCAGCTTTGGCCTCTAACTCTTCTTGCTCACGGCGCATTTCCATTTCTTCAAGTCGGGCCAAATGACGCAACTTGAGTTCTAAAATGGCTTCGGCCTGAATATCATCAATATTAAAACGTGACATCAACTCCGCTTTGGGCTGTTCTTCTTCACGAATAATACGAATCACTTCATCAATATTTAAATAGGCAATAATCAAACCGCCCAAAATATGTAAACGTTTTTCAATTTTATTCAGGTGATATTGCAGACGACGGGTAACAGTTTCCTTTCGAATTTCAATCCACTCCAGCAAAATACGACGAATCGATTTCACTTGTGGACGGCCATCCGCACCAATCATGTTCATATTGACCCGATAACTCGACTCAAGATCGGTGGTGGCAAAAAGGTGACTCATTACCGCTTCAGCATCAATCCGATTTGAGCGCAGTACGATTACCAAACGGGTTGGGTTTTGATGATCCGATTCATCTCGTACATCGCTCACCAAAGGCAGTTTTTTCGCCTGCATTTGATCTGCAATTTGCGAAATAACTTTCGAGCCTGACACTTGATAAGGCAAGTCCGTGATCACAATTTCATTTTTTTCGATGCTATATACCGAACGCATACGGTAACTGCCCCGACCTGTGCTTTGTATTTTTAACAGCTCTTCAGGTGGCGTAATAATTTCTGCTTTGGTCGGCAAATCGGGTGCAGGAATATATTCTGCAACTTTTTCATCGCTTAAATTTGGATTACGAATTAAGGCAATAGTGCCTTTCACGACTTCACGCAGGTTGTGTGGAGGAATGTCCGTAGCCATGCCTACTGCAATACCTGTGGTACCGTTTAATAAAATATTCGGAATACGTGCAGGTAAAGTCACAGGCTCTTTCATCGAACCATCAAAGTTATCCTGCCAGTCACAAGTTCCCTGTCCCAGTTCAGACAAAAGTACTTCACTATACTGAGATAATTTGGCTTCGGTATAACGCATCGCAGCGAATGATTTCGGATCATCGGGAGAACCCCAGTTACCTTGACCTTCAATAAATGGATAACGATAACTAAAAGGCTGCGCCATCAGCACCATGGCTTCATAGCAGGCCAAATCACCATGCGGGTGATACTTACCGAGCACATCGCCAACGGTACGCGCAGATTTTTTGGGTTTACCGCTGTGTTTCAGCCCCAATTCACTCATGGCATACACAATACGGCGTTGTACAGGTTTTAAACCATCGCTGATATGCGGTAAGGCACGATCCATGATCACGTACATGGCGTAATTGAGATATGCTTGTTCAGTAAATTCTGCTACGGAACGGTTTTCTGTCGCTTGATGCGCAAGGTTCGTCATAACAACCTGTCATCCTAATTAATCGTTTTTTGTTTAAGTTCTTATGCTATGTCGCAGGCTCTGCCTATACAAGTGAAAGCGTACACCACTACGACAATTTGCGTCTTTAGATGTTCCTAGTGTCGTAAAATTATCCATTTTTTTTAAAATGAGCAACTAATTATTTTTGAAGTTCAGTTCCTGTGTTCATCTCTGCTCATCAATGAAAATGGTTAAGCAACTTCAGTCTTCTCAACTTGATCGATACGATCGACAAAAAGTTGGGGCATCCTCGCCCAAAATACGACACAACCAATTGGATAGATTGCATCAATCAAGCAGTGAATATTTAAAAGGTCTCATCATGCACGGGGCTAATTTTTATCAAAATGCAGCTTTGAGAAGCCACATTTCAGCCGAGCAGATTGAATTTTTTATTGCTGAGTTGGATCTTGTTATCGGCTATTTTCAAATCCATCATCTAGATTTTATGTTGAAGTGTATTGAAGACTGGGAGTCTCAGCACATCTGACGCTCAATCTTCAGCACGGACTAAATTACAGTCCAATTTCTTCCAATGTTTTGCCTTTGGTCTCTTCACCCAAAATCAAAATCACCGCTGCCACCGCAAGCAACACTGCGGTAAACATCATGAAAATCGCACTAAATCCATTGCTCATGACCATCATATGCGTCACCACCATCGGTGCGACAATGCCGCCCATACGACCAATGGCTGATGCCCAGCCCGAACCAAAAGCCCGGATATTGGTTGGATATTGCTCTGGGGTATAGGTATACAACACCCCCCATGCACCGAGGTTAAAGAATGACATCAAACAACCCCAGAACATGATCATGCTCACAGTATCAGCTTGACCAAAGAAATACGCGGAAACTGCACACATGCCAATAAAACCAGCCAAGGTTACTTTACGTCCCAGCTTTTCGACCAGCCATGCTGCGGCCACATAGCCTGGCAGCTGTGCCAAAATCATCACCAAGACATATTCAAAAGACTGAACAATGCTATACCCCTGCTTCACCAGCAAACTTGGTAACCATGTAAAAATGCCATAATATGAGTAGACAATACCAAACCAAATCAGCCATAACATCAAGGTTCTACGTGCAAATGCCCCCGACCAGAGCTGGGTAAAAGACACGGTCTTTTTCTCTGCCACCGGTTTAACAACGATATGCTCGATCACTTCCACACCGCATTGACGTTCAATCTGCTGCACCAAAGCATGCGCTTCCACAATGCGACCACGGTTGATGAGATAAGGAATTGACTCAGGCACTTTGAACCAAATCACAATGGCATACAGTGCAGGAATCCCACCGATTAAGAAGGCCATATGCCAGTCAAATTTTGGAATCACAAAATACGCCACCAATGCAGCGCAAAGCCAACCAAGGCCCCAAAAACTTTCTAGCAGCACGATAAAACGCCCACGCACCTGCGCAGGAATGTATTCACTGACCAAGGTCACCGCTACTGGCAACTGTCCACCCAAACCGAGACCCACAATAAAACGAAACACCAACAACCACGTTAAGTTAGGGGCAAAGGCACAGGCCGCCGTCGCTAAACTGTAAATCACTAGGGTCGCGGCAAAAACTGTTTTACGCCCAATACGATCGGCTAGACCACCTGAGCACACCGCACCAATCGCCATTCCGACAAAGCCAATGGAGACCACCCAACCTTTCTCGGTTGGGCTCATGTGCCAGTCTTCGGCCATTTTTGCCAAAATAAAAGAAATCAGCCCCGTGTCCATGGCATCGAACATCCAGCCCAAGCCAATGACCCACAACAAGGTGTAGTGAAATTTACCGATCGGTAAGCGTTGTATGCGAGAAACTAAATCCATAGCTCGGCCTCTAAAGCGGGAAAAGATAGCAGGCTGCTTTCTCAACAGGCTTTATCATTATGTGCTTTTTTTATACAAATAAGGCAGTCAAATCACTGCTATTTTAGCTCGCATCTTTCGAGGAAGCAGATTGCTCATCATCGTCTTGATAAATGAATTTTGGCATTTCTAAGCCAAAGTAAATCGCGATTAGACGTAAGCTAAAACCAAAGATCAAAGTCGAAATCACGGTCAGCTCAAGTGATAAACCGAGCTGAATGCAGCCCCAATAGAAAATCACCGCGACAAAAGAAATACTGGCATACAGTTCACGGCGGAAGACCAAAGGGACGTCATTACACAAAATATCACGTAAGATACCGCCCGATACCCCTGTCAGAACTCCTGCGACCGCAGACACCACAAAACCATGTCCCATTTCTAAGGCAATTTGACAGCCGATGATGGTAAAACCGATCAGGCCCAGAGCATCGAGCACCAAGAAGATATTACGTAAATGGCGCATCCACTTGGCAATCAAAATCGTCATAAAAGCGGCAAAACAGGTCAGCATCAAATATTCAGGATGCTTGACCCAAGTCAGCGGATAATGTCCCAATAACACATCGCGGACAGAACCGCCGCCCAGCGCTGTGACACAAGCAATAATCACCACACCAAACCAATCCATACTACGCCGACCCGCCGACAGTGCACCTGTCATTGCCTCTGCTGTGATCGCTATAATATAAATAATAGTGAGTAACATCGCCTGGATTCCATATAGGCTAATTGATGCGCGCTATTCTAAGCCAAATTTGCTTAAAATTATAAAAATTGTGCACAACATTGTTTAAATTTTTTCCCTGAACCGCAGATGCACGCTTGTTTCATGGTGATATGCATTTCAGTGGTTGGATCTAAAAAATACCATGCTTCTGCATGTTTCACAAAATGTGAAATTTCATGATGTATCTGTGGCGATGTGCCATCATGATAATAGGCTTTGAATTCGACCATGGCATGGTTTTTATCGAGTTTTTCATTGGCCTGTACGACGTCTAACTTCAACCATTGGTTGCTTCGACTCCACTCCGCTATTGCTGCAACATCTAGAGCCTGTTGCTGCCCCAACGCTGTGGTTTGCACAATGTAATCGATTTGCTGTTTGGCAAAAGCACTATAACGTGAGCGCATAAGTTGAGTAGCACTCTGCGCACGGCTTTGTCCCAAGTGTAATGGCTGACAGCACTGCTTATATTCGCCCTGTCCACACGGACACTCAACATTACTCATGATTTTTCCATAAAAAATAGCTCGACATTGCGAGCTATTTTAACCTGTTCAAACCAGATTAAGGTTTGTTTTAAGAGGATTCCTTGTGCAGATCCGACTTGGGAATCACATGCACTTTTTCAATTTTGTGCCCATCCATCGTCACCACTTCAAAAATACAACCATCTGCTTCAAGGCTAGAGCCATTTTCGGGTAAACGACCTAAATGAAAGAGGATATAGCCTGACAAGGTTGAGTACTGATCAGACTCGTCGACCAAATCACGATCCAACAATAACGACACATGGCGAATATCGGTTGAACCATCGAGCATCAAGCTACCATCTTCTAAGCTTTCAGCCACATTATCTTCAGCATCTTCATCGGGGAACTCCCCTGCAATCGCCTCTAATACGTCAATCGGTGTGGCAATCCCTTCAATCGAGCCGTATTCGTTCAAGACCAAAGCCATTTGCAACGGTGCTTGACGCAATTGTTCCATCACCATCAGGACTTGCGCATTTTCATGCACAATCACAGGTTCACGTAAATGTTTATCAAAATCGAGGACACCGGTTTCGATATATTCATCCAAAACTTTATGGGTCAGCACCACACCTGCGATGTTGTCTAACTCGCCCCGTGCCACGATTAAACGTGAATGCGTAATACTGAGTAGTTGTGATTTGATTGAGGCTTCTTCATCCTCTAAATCAATCCACTCCAACTCTGGACGTGGGGTCATCACGGACTTCACTGGACGTTCAGACAAACCCAGCACCCCTTGTACCAAGACACTATGATAGACCCCATTTTCAGGATCAAATACTTCATCCGCGTAGGCGCGAGTTGCCAATACATCTTCAGGCTCAGAGGCATGATCACTACTTTTACCGCCCAACATTCGCAGCACCGCAGATGCAGTTTTATAGCGAAGGTCTGTGGTGGTGACCATTTTTTCTTGATTACGGCGCATGGTTTGGTTGATGAATTCAACAACCACCGAGAAACCAATCGCGGCATATAAGTAGCCCTTTGGAATATGGAAACCAAAGCCTTCTACAATCAATGAGAAACCGATCATCATCAAGAAGCCGAGACACAAAATCACCACGGTCGGATGTTTGTTGACAAATTCCATCAAGGCTTTCGATGCCCACAACATAATGCCCACGGCAATAATCACCGCAATCATCATTACAGACAGGTGTTTAACCATACCGACTGCGGTAATCACCGAGTCTAAGGAAAACACAGCATCCAAAACTACAATCTGAACGATCACCATCCAAAACACAGCATTGGCTGGACTTTCTTCTTTCTGAACCACTTTGGCGTCAATACGTTCATGCAGTTCCATGGTGCCTTTAAACAACAAGAACACCCCACCAAACAGAAGAATCAAATCCCGTCCTGAGAAAGGATGATCGAAGATATGGAACAGCGGCTCGGTCAGTGTCACCACCCAAGCAATTGAGGCCAACAGCACCAAACGCATTAAGAGTGCAAGGATCAAACCAACAACTCTAGCCGTATTGCGTTGTTCTGGTGGAAGTTTCTCCGCCAAAATCGCAATAAAAACCAAGTTATCAATCCCCAGCACAATTTCCAGCACCACTAAGGTGAGTAAGCCCACCCACGCAGAAGGATCAGACATCCATTCAAATATCATGTGATCTGCTCCTGTCGAGGGAATGTATAACGCGCATAATGATTAGGCGAATAAAAATGAAGATTCAGCACTGCTCGCTGTAAATTATTTTCGGAAAACTGAAGATGTCTTGAGCGACAACTACCACTACCCATGTTCGTTCTTGTGTTGTAAAACAGGAAATAAGTATAGGCAAGATCTAAATGAAATTCATCTTTTTTTCAAAAGCGCACTGTTTTAAAGGATTTAACAAATTATTACCCGATTGTGAGATTAAATACAGCTTGCAGTCACATTTCTTGCTTAAACTATGAAAGAAAAAGTAGATAAAGTAAAAGGTAAAAACATACGCCATGAATAGTGAATTAAAAACATCCTCTCTCAACACTGAAGTAAACGTTCAAACCACGCAACCTCTGATCGCACTTTATTGCGGTTCTCGTTCGGGCAATAAACCGATTTATCAAGAAAAAGCGATTGCACTGGCACAAGGTTTAGCTAAACAGGGTTTTGGTCTGGTTTATGGGGGGGCAAGTATTGGCCTCATGGGACAAGTGGCCGATGCCATGATTAGCCACGGCGGTGAAGCCGTCGGCGTCATTCCAGAATTTATGCTGGATTATGAAATTGCGCATCACCAACTGACCGAATTACATGTTGTACAAACCATGCATGAGCGCAAAGCCTTAATGGCCGAACGTGCAAGTGCCTTTGTCGCACTACCTGGTGGTTTAGGCACTTTTGAAGAAATTTTAGAAGTGGCAACCTGGGGACAACTGAACCAACACCAAAAGCCGATGATGATTTATAACGTCAATGGTTTCTATGACGCACTGATTACCCAGTTGGATCATGCAGTAGAAGAAGGTTTTCTACCGCCACAGCACCGCGCAAAACTGATTGTGTGCAACCATGCTGAACAGATTTATTCAGCCATTGCCAACCTCGGCAGTCCAGCACACTTTGCCATTTAAACCCTGTTCTTAATGCCATAAAAAGCGAGCCTAGAGCTCGCTTTTTTAACATGTGCGGTTATTGTCCATAATGGGTGACAAAGTTATAGAACCACGGCAGTGTGGTCGCCAAAATCACGGACATGGCTAAGCCAAACATCAATTTCATCGCATCTTTACTGACGTTACGCGAAGTGCGGTGTTTGTTCACTTCATCAAAAATCATCGACATTGCAAACTCACGACCTGCAAGTAAACCTAAGAATACCCATGTGGTACTCATTGGAATATTGCTCCACTCTTTGAAGACCAACAAAATGAGGGCATACATAAAGTCAATAATGGTCGCTGCACGAATATCGGTAACACCTGTTTTGGTATCGACAATCTTCTGAATCGCACCACCACGTTGGTACAAAATCACCGCCAACAACACCACAAAGACCGTGATGGCAAACAGTAAAAATGAAAACGGCACTTGACGGGGTACATAGACGAAAATATTGGCCAAATCTTGAATCAGCCACTGACTCCACAGAAAAGCCGTAGAGACCCACTGTAGTCCGATCCAAATATGCGACGGTTCTTGGTTACGAGTTTTCGCAAAATACTTCGCAACTTGGCGCATCACAAAACGATAGACAATAATCGCAACTACAAAGGCCACCGCATAGCCCATCATCGATTTCACCATCATCGAGCCTAAACTTGCAGGCGAGAAAATGGTTAAAACCAAGAAAGTGGTACTGACGGGAATTCCGTATTTGGTTAAAAATAACAGCAAAATCGGTGGCACAATATAGAGCCACGTGACCCCACCCTCAGGAAAAGGGATCGTTTCTAAACGACCATATGATGCATCCCCCACACCGGATGCATACCAACCATAAATCAACACCACCACCAAAATGGTGCTGATAAAGAGCCAAAGCACCCACCATGGACGATGTGCATTGGATGAAATAAACGTACCTAATGTCTGTGGCACATCATTTCCGACGATAGAATAAGCGGCTAAACAGAAGCCTATCACCATCAAAATTTCGATTGTCATAAAACCAACCTTTTGAATAATTTATTCCAAGACAGTGCCCTTGGATGTTTGCCAAAGATTATGACGGTTTTATTTCATTTTCATGACATCCCTGTCATATATTTTTTGTAGCGCCATAAAAAAAGAGCACCGTAGTGCTCTTTTTTCAAATTCAAAACTCAGTTTTTTAATTGAGTTTGACTTCATAAACCGCTGTACTACCACTGACTTCATTTCCCACCACCAACAGCGGGTGACCATTGGGTGAATTCTTCGCCGCGATGAAAATCAAACCTTCTGGGCCTAAGCCACCTTGCTTCGTGACTTCTATTTCATTGGTATTGCGATGGTTCATATACTGAACAAATTTAGCCTGATTCGGGTTGCTAATGTCATACACCATGATGCCACTGGCACGCTCAAGTCCAATAAAAGCAAAGGTCTTTTCACCAATTTTACCCAATGTCACGCCTTCAGGTTCAGGGCCTTTATTATCACTACGGTCATCAAATTTAAATGCTTCATGATTGCTATTAAATTGATGTGGAAACAACTCCGAAATTTTTCGCTCAAACTCACTCCCCGAGTCCCACACAATCTGCTTGGTTTCAGGGTCGACAATACTCACCGAACGGCCACCATAGGCATATAATTTGTCATAAGTTAGACGACCATTTTCATCCAGCTTTGGCAGACCAGTCAGTGGATCTTTTTGATAACCTTGCGTCCAACTAATGGTCAAACGTCCAATTTGTGAATCTTTAATTAAATTATCCGCGCAGACTTCTGTTGCGTCAGCCGTTTGACAAGGTTTAAACACCTCTGGGTTTAATTTCGCCCCTTTTACGCCCGGTGCAAGCTGACGTAAATGCGCGGCATAATCGCCTTTGGCGTCAAAACCTGCTTTTTTAAACAAATGTTTGATGCGTATCTCTTCAGCATAACCAGCATTTAAGTCCCCGCCTTCAAAGTATTTGGCTTCATCCCTTAGCCATTCACGGGCATCCCCCTCATTGGCCGTGACCAAATAGGTTTTGCCGTTGGCTTGATATTGAGCAATGGCATCGGGCATATACATGCCATATAGACCCGGCCAAGAGCGGATATTAATCATGCCGGCATCTTTTGCACATTCTGTAATACTACGCCCCAAAGAGTCTTGACCAATAGCACAGTCACGGTCACTTCCATCCAAGGCATTTTCAGGCAAACTATGGTCCTTGTAGCCCATCGGGAAAAGATCAACAAATTGATTTTTTGCTAGGTCTAAAACCCCAATGGCATTATTTTCCTGCAAACTGACCCATGCTTTTTTACCATCAGCACTGACTGCGATGTACTCAGGCTCTAGGTCTTGTGCAACGGTGGTCGTTTGAATACCTGCGCTCGCTACATTTGGGTATTGACTGATGTCTGGGCCAAAAATACGAATACCTGCATCTAATAAGTCTTGTTTACGGTCATTCCATGCGTGGAAGCCCGCAATGCTTGCTGTTGGTTTTTGAATATCTGAAATATCAATAATGCTGACCGAACCTTCGGGATCGACTTGATAACCTTCATTCGGTTCCGCTTCATTCGCTACCAGTACTTTTCGACCATCAGGCGTGAAGGTCAACATATCTGGCAAAGCTCCCACGTTGACTTGACTGATAAAAGAGAGATCCTGTGCTTTAAAGAAAGCCACAATACCGGTTTGGGTTTTATCCTCAGCCTGAACCGCCAGTGCCACGATGCCATTATGTACCGCGACGCTATTCACTTCGGAATTGGCTAAATAAGTTTTGGCATCCAAAGATTGGATATATGTCGGTTGCGCTGGTTGGGAGAAATCTAAAACATCGACCATACCTTTTTGTGCATTCACCACGAACAGACGCTTACTCGCAGCATCATAGGCGGGGATTTCAGCTGCACTCTGTCCAAATATCCCCGACTCATAACTTGCAAGATGAACCAGTTCAATACTATTCGGCGTGGCTTCCTCTACCACAGGCGGTGATGTGATGGTTTGCGCATCATCACTGTCATTACATCCTACTAAGCCCAACCCCATGCATGCTAAAAAAACGGCACTATAAGTTTTATTCATCATGATCTAAATATCGGTTCAAATTTGACCAATGTATGACGTACGCGTTGCAAACACATGACGTAGAGATGTCAATTTGATGGCATGTGATAAATGCACATTCGCAACAACAGTCCAACTTAAATTAAGCTAAACTGTTTAAAAATTTCACTTTGTTGTATCTATGAACCAAACGCCGACCCATCAAGCACTCGCTCCTGAGTACCGTCTTTTGGTACTTCTGGTTTCGATTGGCTTTTTTATGCAAGGCTTAGATACCACCATTGTGAATACCGCTCTACCGGCTATGGCAGCCAGTTTGAATGAAGACCCGCTGCAAATGCATAGCGTGGTGGTGGCCTATGTGCTTGCCGTTGCTGCCTGTATCCCCTTGAGTGGTTGGCTCGCCGACCGTTTTGGAGTGCGCAATACCTATTTCAGTGCCATTATCATTTTTACTCTTGCCTCACTGGGCTGTGGCTTTTCTGAAAGCTTAAATGAGTTATTGTTCTATCGCGTATTACAAGGCATCGGTGGTGCATTATTGCTCCCTGTTGGCCGTTTAGCTATGCTCAAGGTCATTCCGCGGACGCAGTTCTTATCGGCCATGAGTTTGATGAGTCTCGCGGGACTGATTGGCCCACTGATCGGTCCAACACTCGGGGGCTGGTTGGTCGAAGTCAGTACATGGCATTGGATTTTCCTGATTAACCTCCCCATGGGACTGTTAGGTGTCCTGATTAGCTTTAAAGCCATGCCGAATGTCACCGAGCAGAATGTACCGCGTTTTGACTTTTGGGGTTTTATCCTGTTGGTGATCACCATGGCAGGACTATCTCTAGGGATTGAAAATTTTGCCAGTCCGCACCTGACTTTATGGTGGAGTATGGGGCTGATTGTACTGAGCTTAGTAGCTGCGCTTTGGTATGCCTATCATGCACATACCCATCAAAATGCATTATTCCGCAGTAAACTGTTTCGTAACCGCATTTATGCCGTGGGTATTTTAGGTAACTTCTTTGCTCGCCTCGGTGGCAATGCCATGCCTTTTTTGATGCCACTCATGTTACAAGTGGCTTTCGGTTTTGAACCCTTTGTGACGGGGCTTTTGATGATTCCGACAGTGTTGGGTTCACTGGCCTCCAAACCCATCATTCGTCACTTGATTCAGCGTTTTGGTTATCGCCATGTGCTTTTGGTTAACACCTTGTTGGTCGGCGCATGTATCGCCAGTTTTGCCCTCAATACCGCAGACACCCCAACTTGGCTGCGCGCACTGCATTTCTTTGTTTTTGGCATGCTGAACTCCCTGCAATTTGTGTCTATGAATACCCTCACGCTGAAAGATTTACCGCAACAAGATGCCAGCAGTGGCAACAGTTTCTTGTCGATGATCATGATGGTATCGATGAGTATTGGCGTGGCTTTGGCAGGTACTTTAGTCAATGTCTTTACCGCATATTTGGGTACAGATCACATCGTCATGGCATTCCATAACACTTTAATTGTATTGGGCTGTATTAACCTGATTACCGCAGCTATTTTCTGGCATATCCCCAAAGATACCGTGGATGAATAACAGATACAAAGTGCTGCCATTCACTGACCATAATCATCATGGTCAGTTCCGCAAATTCGAGCTATGATGATGAGCTAAAAACCAATACCTGCAAAAGCATGTCCGCAAGAAAGAAAGTTTCCACGCCGTCAAAAACCTCATATCCCTATTACATACTTGCCTGTGTAGTGATGCTATGTGTCGGACTGGGTATCACCTATTTTTTCTTGCAGAACAATATCGCATCTGCCCAAGAGTATCCGATAAAAGGCTTTGATGTGTCTCATCATCAGGGCGACATCCAATGGCAATCCATTTCTCCCCAAGAGTTTAAATTCGTTTATTTAAAAGCCACCGAAGGGGGAGATTTCAAAGACCGTAAATTTCAGGACAATTGGCTCAAAGCTCGTGAACAAGGCTTTTTGGTCGGGGCTTATCATTTTTATCGCTTATGCCGTGATGGCCAGATTCAGGCGCAGAACTTTATCGAAACTGTACCGAAGAAAACCGATAGTTTACCGCCTGTGATTGATTTGGAATATGACAGCACCTGTATCAACACCTACACCAGAGAACAGCTACTCAAAGAAATTCAGGTCATGCACGACCAACTGTATCAACACTATGGTTTGCAACCCATTTTTTATACCTCTAAAGCATTTTATAATATTGTTTTGGTCGATGAATTTAAAAAAACTCCCCTTTGGATTCGTGAATATCAGGGCAAGCCTGAGCTCAAAGGCAATCCGAAATGGACCTTTTGGCAACACACCAGCCAAGGTCAAATTAAAGGCATACCAACCTTGGTAGATCTCAATGTATTTCAAGGCTCAGAGCAAGATTGGATCAGCTTTTTAGAGCGCCAAGGACTTTATCAACTGCCACAAAACTTACCAATCAAGTAAGCAGTTCCAAGCTCAGCATTGAAATTCAAATACTAAAATACCAAGTCAAACTATGTCGCTTATGCCGCATGTAGAACTACGCAATCGATCTGAATAGTGCAATACTGGCTTAGGTTTCAATATTAAAATTCAGCATGCGAAAAATCATTCACATCGACATGGATGCCTTCTATGCCTCGGTGGAGTTACTTGATCGTCCCGACTTAAAGCATTTACCTGTGGTGATTTCTTCACACCATCCCCGTGCTGTCATTGCAGCCGCATCCTACCCTGCACGCAGTTACGGACTCCGCTCTGCCATGTCGATGACTCAAGCCAAAAAACGCTGCCCTCAAGTGGTGGTGATTGAACCTAATTTCTCTAAATATCGTGCGGTCTCAGAGCAAATTCATGCAATTTTTCAGCGTTATACCACACTCATTGAACCGCTTTCCTTAGATGAAGCTTATTTAGATGTAACGGAAAATTTACAACAACTGGCCAGTGCCACAGAAGTTGCTGAACGCATCCGTGCTGATATTTTTCACAGCACAGGACTGACCGCCTCTGCGGGTGTTGCACCCAATAAGTTTCTAGCCAAAGTTGCTTCGGACTGGAATAAACCCAATGGTATCTGCGTGATTAAACCTTCACAAGTTCAGCAGTTTATTCAACACTTGCCGCTTAAAAAAATCCCTGGAGTGGGGAAAGTCATGCAAGAAAAATTACATGCGCTCAAACTTGAAACTTTAGGTGATTTACAGCATGTGGATGAAAATATCCTGATTCATCATTTTGGCAAATATGGCAAACAGCTCTATCTCTATGCGCAAGGGATTGATGAGCGTCCTGTACAAGCGGAACGAGAACGTCAGCAAATTTCAAAAGAAACCACTTTTGATGATGACTTAACCATTGAACAATGTCTCCCATTTTGGCCCAAGTTGATTGCACAAGTCTGGCAAAGCTTAGATAAAAAGCAACTGTATGCCCGCGGTGTCACCGTCAAAATGAAACTGAAAAACTTTCAAACCTTACAGCACAGTAAAAGCTTCAAAACGCCATTAAAGCATCAAACTGAACTACAAATGACCTTAGATATCTTACTCAAAGAAATGCAAATCACACCGGATCAACAATTTCGTCTTATCGGTGTTGGGGTCTATGCACTTTCGACTCAAGAGCCTCTACCCCAGCTCTCTTTATGGTCTGACTGATTGCTCAATCAGTCATTTTTTAACCAAAAGAACAAAAATAATGCAATTTAGCATTCACAAACTGTGTTTTTAGAGTAATCTAATGACGCGCTGCATTTATCCATGTAACCGCTGAGATGCTAAAACTTACCTTTACTTTTAGCATACGTCCTGTGATTGGCGTGACGATCAAATCCGAAGATTACAGGACATCTCTGATATTTATATGGTATTCCCGCCTCTATATTACAGAGCAGTGCTTTAGCATCAGAATAATCCAATATTTTTAAATATACTGTTATAAAGTCCGAATAAGATTGACCTATTAATCGCGTTCCTTCATTTTTTGTAATTCCCACGTCGATATATTGATATCAACTATCCATTTATCTCCCTCTGTTCACTTTACCTACAGAAATAGATTTGATCCTTCACGCTGTAAAATTCTGCACCTGATTGAAAGCCAACATCGTAGCCATCTGTCATACATGAGTTTGTGGTAGGCTATTGAACTACATTTTTATGTTCTATTTTTATACTCATCACACAGGATGCATACATCATGACGGTTCAACGTTTGCATGTCTCAAATCGTTTTTCTGAAGTTGCGATTGCTGGCAATCTCGTTCATTTGGCAGGTCAACTGGCGTCTGACTTTGATCTCGATATTAAAGGTCAAACCCAACAAACATTCGACATGATTGACCAATTTCTTGCTGATGCAGGCACAGATAAAAGCCATATCTTATCGGTAACGATTTATTTGAAGAATATTGAACAAGACTATGCAGCGTTCAATGAAGTTTGGGATGCTTGGGTTGCAGACATTGATGCCTTACCACGTACCTGTGTTGAAGCTAAACTTTATGATCCAAGAGTATTGGTAGAGTTAACCGTTGTTGCAGTGAAACCTGCATAAAAATATACGCATCATGAGAAGCATGAATCTTCATGTTTTTTATGATGCGCGCTGAGATTCAGTTAGCCGATCAGACGTAATTTTCGAGTTTGTGCTGCGTTATAGTAATCATATTTTTTGGCCACATGCGTATCTTTAGTCAAACGCGACGAAGCATAGAGATCGCCATAAAAATCTTCACGTAACTGATGATAGTCAGGCACTTCTTCATAACGAATCACTTTATAGCCAGCCATATCGAGGATCGCATCCTGAAACTGTGCCTTTTGTGGACGTTTCAATGAAAGCGGATCTTCTAAAGCAACCACTGCCAAAACTTGTTGTGCACTATCCATAATCACAAAATCAGCCACCAAATTGCGGTATTTGTTTCGTGTACGTGAAAATTTTGTAGTCAGTAAGGCATCATAAGACACATGTGCCAGAACAGTATGATGCGGTAAAATTTCTTTCAAACGAGTATAAGTCAGTTGCTCATGCATACTAAAAATAGCACGTTGTCTTAATGCACTATCTTGCTGCTTGGTCTTAGGGATCAACGCTTTACTCGCTAAAATCATGACCAGTATCAACAACACGCTACCAATTACCATATAAGTTGTCATATTTGTATCCTTTTCATCTTTATTATAATTTTCGGTATCACAACCATTTTTATTCGATCAGTATAACCTACTGACCATTTACCCAAACCACGCAATAAAAAAACTAAAGCTAAAATCAAACAAAAGCTGATAAAACTAAACAATTTTTTGCAATGTCATTCGTTCTAACACGTTTTGTTTTAATCCGAATGAAATTTTGGCTCTTTAGCCTATCTACACTGTAATAGAGTGATTCATTCACGTGCAATATGATTCTTCGGATTGACCCAATTTTCCCGACGGATGGCAGAAAAGCCAATCTTTGAGCTATTTTTCTAACGCAATAAAAAGATCGATCCTAAAAAAGGATGCCGTAGCATCCTTTTTTATATTCAATTGCGATTAAGCACGTGACTTAGACTTCGGTTTTGATTTTGAATGTCCAAATGGCTTCTTGGCATCACCTGTTTCACGCGGTGGCAAACCTGTATGCTGCGTTAAAATCTGACCGCGCTCAGGACGCTTTTTGGTATTCGATGGACGCGATTGATTTTTCGCTTGTTGGTTACGGCTATCACCATTACGTTTTTGCGAATCACCATCCACGGTTGAGTTTTTCTTCCGAGCAGACTGATACTGACCTTCTGTCCCTTGCGGTTGATAGGTTGGAATCAAATGCTGTTTCGAGTTACCAATCAAGTCTTGGCGGCCCATCTCTTTTAAAGCTTCACGTAATAATGGCCAGTTGTTTGGATCATGATAACGCAAGAAGGCTTTATGCAGACGACGACGCTTCTCACCTTTCACAATATCCACATCTTCAGTATATCGCGCCACTTTGGCTAATGGGTTTTTACCCGTGTGATACATGGTGGTCGCGGTTGCCATTGGCGATGGATAGAAAGTCTGTACCTGATCGGCACGGAAACCATTTTTCTTCAACCAAATCGCCAAATTCATCATGTCATATTCAGTCGTACCTGGATGTGCTGCGATAAAGTACGGAATTAAATACTGCTCTTTACCTGCCTCTTTACTGAAACGATCAAACATTTGCTTGAAACGATCATAGGTCCCGATGCCCGGTTTCATCATCTTCGACAATGGACCTTTTTCGGTATGTTCCGGGGCAATTTTTAAATAACCACCAACGTGATGTTGTACCAACTCTTTGACATATTCAGGGTTTAACACCGCCAAGTCATAACGCAGACCCGAACCAATCAGAATCTTTTTGACGCCTTTAATGGCGCGTGCTTTACGATATAGCTGCGTTAAAGGTGCATGATCGGTATGTAAGTTTTGACACACACCCGGATAAACACAGGATGGTTTACGACAATTCTTTTCAATCTCAGGGTCTTTACAGTGCAAACGATACATGTTTGCTGTAGGCCCACCTAAGTCAGAAATGATGCCGGTAAAGCCCGGTGCGGTATCACGAATCTTTTCCACTTCACGCAAAATTGATTCTTCAGAACGGTTTTGAATGATACGTCCTTCATGTTCTGTAATCGAACAGAAGGTACAGCCACCAAAACAACCCCGCATGATGTTCACAGAGAACTTAATCATGTCAAATGCAGGGAAACGCGCATCCCCATACACAGGATGGGGTAGACGTGCATAAGGTAAATCAAACACATAGTCCATTTCTTCCGTGGTTAGCGGAATCGGTGGAGCATTTAACCAAACATCACGCTCGCCATGCTTTTGTACTAAAGCACGTGCATTTCCTGGATTGGTTTCTAAATGCAAAATACGGTTAGCATGCGCATACAGCACAGGATCATTCACCACTTCCTCAAAAGATGGTAAACGAATCACTGCCAGTTCACGCGGCGGTAATTTATGTTTAATTGCCTTTGAAGACGGCTGTAATTGCACAATTTGTGTATCAGGATCGAGTTTATCCCCTTCACGAACAATTTGATTCGTCACAATTTCTTTTTGGAAATTTTGGTATTGAGTTAAAGAATTACCCTTATCTTTTTCAATTTCACAGCCATCTAAATCTTCAGTCATCACATAAGGATTGATAATCGGATCAACACGGCCAATGGTATCCACATCATTCGATGCGATTTCCACAAACTTGGCTTTAGATGGACGATTTAATTTATTCACAATAAATGCCGTGCCACGAACATCGGTAATTTCGTGAATTTTTTCGCCTTTGGCTAAGCGATGCATCACTTCAGTAATTGAACGCTCACCATTACCATACATCAAAAGATCGGCTTTTGAGTCCATCAACACTGAACGACGTACTTTATCTGACCAATAGTCATAGTGCGCAATACGACGCAAAGACGCTTCTATTCCACCTAACAATACAGGTACATCTGGAAATGCTTCGCGCACACGTTGGCAATATACGGTTGCTGCACGGTCTGGACGTTTATTGGGTAAATTATCTGGTGAATAGGCATCATCAGAACGAATTTTACGATCAGCCGTATAACGGTTGATCATCGAATCCATGTTCCCAGCAGTCACACCCCAAGCGATATTTGGCTTACCCAAAACGCGGAATGCTTCAACATTCGTCCAATCAGGTTGTGCAATAATCCCCACACGGAAACCTTGTGCTTCTAACGTACGGCCAATAATGCCCGAACAAAATGATGGATGGTCGATATACGCATCACCACAGACCAAAATAAAGTCACAACTATCCCAACCGAGTTGGTCCATTTCCTCGCGCGACATCGGCAAAAATGGCGCAGGTTCAAAACATGACGCCCAATATTTGTCGTAATCAAACAACGCTTTAGACGCGGTCTGCATAGTATAAGCAGTAGACATGGCTAGCAATTCTCGGCTGGCAGATGAAAGATCTCAAATAAAGATCAAAGATGAAAGCCGATCATTTTACCATGAATTACATTCAGCTTGCTTGGTTAAAAAAGCATCATTTACAGCACGTTATCATTTATTTTTTTATACAAAAATATTTTTGAGATATTTATTTAAAAAGAAACAATTCGACAGTGAAGACCCAAAAAGCTGGCCCTTCATTTCTTAAAGAATACATACCAATGTCCAGTCAATTGGGACAATAAACACTACACCGAAACCCAACAGATTCCGCTGAATTACGCAGCAAAGAATGAAAAATTAACATCAGCTATAGCTATGCCAATCTCTCAGAATATCCCTCACTTTATGGCGCTTTTATTTAAGATCTCATCCATTTCCTTTTAAGATTCTAATATTTAGATTAATGAAAGATGCTGCTAAAAATAAACACCATCTTTCATCATGTAAAAACTCAAATCAGTTGAATTCTTTCACACCAACTTTATTATTTTTGAGCGGTCGATAAGTCCATAATCAACTTTGTCGCTAAATATAAACGCGGCACAATACTTTCGACCAGAATATATTCAGCATTATTCGAATGTGCACCATCACCAGATAAGCCCATGCCTTCTAAAATCGCTGCTTTCGAATTTAAGCCAGCAAATGCGGCATCTGTACCACCACCTGTTGCTTCAGCTAAGACCTTCATTGGTAAGTTAAAATCAGTTTTGTAAATAAGCTGTGCTTGTTCAGCCAATTTTTTTGCCTGTGGATTTGCCATTAAAGGTGGGCGACGCATTTCAAACTTTAACTTAACTTCACTATCAGCTAACTTTTTACGTTTAATCCTTTCCTGTAATACACGTTCCACTTGCTGAAAATCTTTAACTTGCAAAGCACGAACATCTGCTTGTGCAGTCGCAAGGTCTGGAATCACGTTACGCACTTTACCTGCACTCGCTACAGTCCAGTTTAATTTCAACCCTGTTTTAGGATTGGATAAGTCTTGTAACTGTAAGATTTGATGTGATAATTCTGTCAGTGCATTTATGCCTGCTTCAGGCTTAACCCCTGCATGTGCAGGTTTCCCGTGAACCTCTAAATATGCTGCACCAATCCCACTGGTGGCTAAACGTAAACTGCCGTCTTTACCACCACCTTCAAATGACAAAACCACATCTTGGTCTTGTGCAGTTTCAGTAATCAGTTTGCGTGAACCTGGCGAACTGATCTCCTCATCGGAGTTAAGTAAGATTGTGATCGTGCCATAATCTTGATAATTCAACTTTTTCAAAAGATCAAGCGTATGAATAATCGCAGCAACCCCCTGTTTATCATCTAAAATTCCGAGACCAAAAACTTTATCCCCTTCCATTTTAAAAGGTTGGTCTTTCAACATCCCTGTTAAATACACCGTATCCATATGAGCAATTAGCATAATTTTACTGCTGCCTTTACCCTTTAAAACAGCTTTTACCATTGGACCAGTCTGTTGAGGCGTATCATCCATACGATATATATCTTTGGCTTCTACAATACTGACCTCAGCACCTGTCGTTTTTAATTGTTCGGCGACATATTTAGCGATCTTATTCACGCCGACAAGATCTTTACTCCCCGACTCAATATTGACTAAAGCCTCTAGAGTATTTAAATAATTCTTTTTTTCTGACTCAACCAGATGTTTGACCTGATCATTAGATACAGCATGTACTTGCCCAAAAGCTAAACAGCTCAACAACGCACATGAGATTAAAGGAAGTTTTTTCAGTTGATATTGAATTTTATTAGACATACTCATTATTCCATTTAAAGATATTGCTAACAAACTATGAACATTTGATCGACTATTCAATATTTTTAAAAATCTAAAAATAAAAAATGTTAGATAGATTAAATGTCATGATCGATAAATAAGTAAATCAGTATGTAGAAACCTATCCTAAACCTCAATTAGACGATTGATTCGTTTATTTTATATTATTTAATATATTCAGCATAAAAAAATCCCCCTCAGCGCTTAGCGGAGGGGGATTTAGAATTAATGAGCTGGCGATGACTTACTCTCACATGGATAACTCCACACTACCATCAGCGCTAAGAGGTTTCACTTCTGAGTTCGGGAAGGGATCAGGTGGTTCACTCTTGCTATTGTCGCCAGCACA
>NZ_JACBEZ010000013.1:0-82050 GCF_013391465.1 Acinetobacter sp. SwsAc2
TTATGGCATTTAACGCATAGAATTACGCGTAAGATTCTTTCACATACCATTGCAGTAATTTTAAATACACGATTAGGAAATCCACCTTTACAACTGGAAAGCCTTATTCAAAGTTGAGATTGGCGTATTATTTTTAAAATATATTCAATATCTTAAGTAATAAATAATATTCACAATCCAAATTTAGACATGAAATATTTCATTAAATTTAGATATTTTTGTCATATTTACCACCCTTTATAACCTCATTTTCTCATCAATTTTGTTCAACTATTAAACTTTCGCCCAAAGGCTTCGCAAAACATCCACAACCTCGGCATTTTGTCTTATAATTTAGCCCGCTAGCTATCAGCCCGCTCAAGAGATATTTGTATGACCACTATTATCAAGCAAGATGATTTGATCACATCGGTCAAAGACGCGCTTCAGTTCATTTCTTACTATCACCCACAAGACTTCATCCAAGCGATGAGCCGTGCATATGATCGTGAAGAGAACAAAGCCGCGAAGGATGCGATCGCACAAATCTTAATTAACTCGCGTATGTGCGCAGAGGGTCACCGCCCAATCTGTCAAGATACAGGTATCGTTAACGTATTCGTTGAAGTGGGCATGGATGTTAAATTTGATTTAACTATGAGCTTAGACGATGCAATCAACGAAGGTGTACGTCAGGGTTACTTAGAAAACTCAAACGTACTGCGTGCTTCTGTATTGGCTGACCCAGCTTTTGGTCGTAAAAACACCAAAGACAACACCCCTGCTGTGATCTATCACAAACTTGTTCCAGGCAACAAAGTGGATATTACCGTTGCGGCAAAAGGTGGCGGTTCAGAAAACAAATCTAAACTGGCTATGTTAAACCCATCTGACTCAATCGTGGATTGGGTACTTAAAACTGTTCCAACTATGGGTGCTGGCTGGTGTCCACCAGGTATGTTGGGTATTGGTATTGGTGGTACTGCTGAAAAAGCCATGATGCTTGCGAAAGAATCGCTCATGGAAGAAATCAACATGGACGAATTACTTCGTCGTGGCCCTGAAAATAAAATCGAAGAACTTCGTATGGAAATCTTCGAAAAAGTAAACGCACTGGGTATTGGCGCGCAAGGCCTAGGTGGGTTAACCACAGTTCTAGATATTAAAATTAAAGATTACCCATGTCACGCTGCGGGCAAACCAGTGGGTATGATTCCAAACTGCGCAGCGACTCGTCACGCGCACTTCCAACTTGATGGTACAGGTGTTGCACACATTCAAGCACCTAAACTTGAAGACTATCCATCAGTCACTTGGGATTCATCAACCTCTAAGCGCGTTGACCTCGACACCATTACCCAAGAAGAAATGAACGCTTGGCAACCAGGCGACACTTTGCTTCTAAACGGTACAATTTATACAGGTCGTGATGCTGCACACAAACGCATGGTCGACATGCTGAACAATGGTGAAGAGCTTCCTGTCGACTTAAAAGGTAAATTCATTTACTACGTTGGCCCTGTAGATCCAGTCGGTGATGAAGTGGTTGGTCCTGCTGGCCCAACAACAGCAACACGTATGGACAAGTTCACACGTCAAGTACTTGAAGCAACCGGTATGTTCGGCATGATCGGTAAAGCGGACCGTGGCCCTGCAGCTGTTGAAGCAATTAAAGACAACAAAGCAACTTACTTGATGGCAGTGGGCGGCGCAGCTTACCTTGTGTCTAAAGCAATTCGTGAAGCTGAAGTGGTTGCTTTTGCTGACTTAGGTATGGAAGCGATTTACAAATTTGTAGTAAAAGACATGCCTGTATCGGTAGCAGTTGATGTGAATGGTACGTCTATTCACGCAACAGCACCAAAAATCTGGCAAGCCAAAATTGGTAAAATTCCAGTAGTCGATGCTGCAGCGGGCTAAAACTTAAGTTTTACTTTTTTGGATACCCTTAACATGCTAAGGTCATGTTAAGGGTATTTTTTTCCTACTTTTATAGACTTAATCAAAAGATATAGACCAACAATGAAAAAATTAAATCACATCCTTTGCGGTATTACCTTATGTGTCCTCAGCACAGCTTCTTTTGCCAAACCCGCGACCGAAGCATCGGTAGAGAAAGCGCTCAAACTCGGCGATATTAAAGGCACATTAGCACAGTCTCAGCAAGAAATGCGCCCCGTTTATGACCAACAAGCCGAAGAAATCATTAAGAATATTTTTAAAACATCAACACTCAATACTGAACAGCAAAAAGCAGCCAAGCAAATCGCTGAAATCACGGCATCGTTTAGCACTAAATTGATTTCAGATCCTAAATTTATGCAAATGCTTAAAAATGTATATATGCAGACCTTTACCGAAGAGGAAGTATTGGCCAACATTCAGTTTCTTGAAACACCTCTAGGCCAGTCTATCAATAAAAAAAGCAGCAAAATGATGAGTGAAATCATGCGTAATAGCATCGCCATGTCTGCTGAAATGATGCAAGATCCTGCTATTCAGCTGGAAATGAATCGTCAAATTGAAAAGACCCTGACACCATTATTTGAACAAGCCAAAAAAGTACAATAGCTCACTTACCAGGTTAAAGGATTCCACAGCTTAAAGGGCTTCATCAGCTGAACATCTTCACTTGGGTCATATTTGGCAGGTTTAAGTTTTTGCGCTTTCTTTCGTAGCTCACCCGTGTGTTGATCTTCCGCGACAAAGTTGTAGCTGTTGGACTTTAACTGGGTAAATGCAATTTCTTGAATCGCAATTTTTTCAGGGATAACCGCCAAAGGCCCCGAAACATCACGGCGTGTGGATAAGTTCTCTTCATCATACTTGATGAAATAAGACTGCCCTGCTTCTACGCTAAAATCGATATATTTCGGCTTTTGAAAATGGTTAATACCCAAAGGCCGACTACTCGATAAACGATAAGTCCCTGCGGGTAATTCGACCCAATAGTAATGATTGTTCAGCAGGCTTGGAATGCGCTCTTTATTGATAAATAAACTCGATGCCACAATTTCTTGTCGATTCCATTTTGAGTCTGGACGATACAGATAAACCATCGCCGCTTGTTCATGCTGGGGTTGGACACGCTGAAAACGCTGTCCTAATTTTTGGTTGACCCATCCACCTACACTAAACACCCCAATGCGATACTGCTCGACCATACCTGGATCGTGTTCAAAATCAATCTCATGACTGAGGGTTGATGTTAATTCAGGTTGTTCAACTGTCACTTTTCCATGACAACCCAATAAAATTAAACTGCTTAAAAGCGTAATCGTCATTGCACGCATGATTATTCCTCACGACGTATTTTTATTTTGATACTGAATTTTTAGTTTTAATCTAGGCATCCCAGCCTATTGATGCAGAGTAGCATTCCCTCTTTTTTTTGAATATAAAAAAACGTGTGAAAACACTCGATTTTCACACGTTTCGGATGAATAACAACTTAAGCGGATTTTGAGTTAATCACTTTTAAATCAACTTTAGCTGCATCTTTCTGTTCGATTCTTGGTAAACGCTCTGGCTTAAATAATGGTGCAGCCGTGCCGTTAATCACGTCTTCATTCACCACAACCGTACCAACATCGGTACGACTTGGTAAATCGTACATGGTTTCAAGCAGCGTATTTTCCAAAATAGAACGTAAGCCACGTGCACCCGTATTGCGGTCTAAGGCTTTTTTCGCCACAGCGCGTAGTGCTGAGTCTTCAAAAACCAGATCAACATTTTCCATATCAAACAAATGTTGATATTGACGGGTCAATGCATTCTTCGGTTCAGTCAGAATTTGCATCAAAGCTTCTTCGTCTAACTCTTCCAAAGTCGCAATTACAGGTAAACGACCAATAAACTCCGGAATCAGGCCAAATTTCACCAAATCGGTCGCTTCAACTTGACGGAACAAGTCAGACAATTTCTTGCCTTCATCTTTCTTCTTCACTTCAGCCGTGAAGCCGATTCCACCTTTTTCTTGGCGCTGTTGTACGATTTTCTCAAGACCCGAGAATGCCCCACCACAGATAAACAAGATATTTGAAGTATCAATTTGAATGAATTCTTGCTGCGGATGCTTACGACCACCTTGAGGGGGAATAGAGGCAACCGTACCTTCGATCATTTTCAGTAAAGCTTGTTGTACACCTTCACCCGACACATCACGCGTGATCGATGGGTTTTCAGACTTACGGGTAATCTTGTCGATTTCGTCGATATAGATAATACCTTTTTGCGCTTTTTCTACATCATAGTCTGCTTTTTGTAGAAGCTTTTGTACAATGTTTTCAACATCTTCACCGACATAGCCTGCTTCGGTAAGTGTCGTTGCATCAGCCATAGCAAAAGGAACATCGAGAAGACGTGCCATGGTTTGCGCAAGTAAGGTTTTACCCGAACCTGTTGGTCCTACTAATAAGATATTACTTTTTGCAATTTCAACAGCATCATCGTTTTTATGTCCACCATGTGTCGCTTTAAGGCGTTTATAGTGGTTATAGACAGCAACTGACAAGGTTTTCTTTGCCACATCTTGACCAATGACATATTGATCTAGTGCCGCACGAATCTCGTGAGGTTTAGGCAAGGGTTTTGCAGCCCAGTCACCCGACTCAACTTGTTGACTGGTTTGCACCAAGTCTAAGCATACGTCCACACATTCATTACAGATGTACGCGTCCTCGCCTGCAATCAGTTTCCCAACTTCAGACTGCGTTTTACCGCAAAATGAACAATGCTTTTGTCCTTGAGGATGTTCGGACATATTCACTCCAATTCTAAACTTTTAAAACTTATGGACGTTTAGATAACACTTCGTCCACGAGACCATATTCTTTTGCAGCTTGCGCTGTCATAAAGTTATCACGGTCAGTATCACGTGCCACAGTTTCATAGTCTTGACCACTGTGCTCTGCCATTAAACGGTTTAAACGTTCTTTAATGAACAGAATTTCACGTGCATGAATTTCAATATCAGATGCCTGACCACGGAAACCGCCTAACGGTTGGTGGATCATGACACGTGCATTTTCAAGGCAATAACGTTTACCTTTCGCACCTGCATTCAGCAAGAAAGCACCCATTGATGCTGCTTGCCCCATACAATAGGTCACAACATCTGGTTTAATAAATTGCATGGTATCGTAAATCGCCATACCCGCAGTCACCGAACCACCTGGTGAGTTAATGTAAAGATGAATATCTTTATCTGGGTTTTCCGCTTCTAAAAACAACATTTGCGCGACAATCAAATTCGCCATGTTATCTTCAACTTCACCAGTCATAAAAATGACGCGTTCACGCAAAAGACGTGAATAAATGTCAAATGAACGTTCACCGCGAGATGACTGTTCTACAACCATTGGAACTAAGGCATTATCGATAGTTGGAATATACATACGTTTACTTATTCCTAAATTTTTTGTTACTCAACTCATAGTCACAATATGAGGGATAATTGCTGAAAATGCAAAATATTCCCAAGTAAATAACAGATATTTTTTGCATAAGCTTTGTGAACGCAAGGCCTTTTACAAACCCAGATCACAATAAAAAAGGCGCTCAAAGCGCCTTTTTTACTTTAGCTAAACTTAGCCTTGTTGACGAGCTTGTTGCTCTTTCAATAAGTCTTCGTAGCTTACAGCAGTATCCGTTACTTTAGCAGACGCTAAGATGTGATCAACCACTTGGTCTTCTAACACAACAGCTTCGATTTGCGAACGTTGTTGTTTGTCATTTTTGAAGTATTCGATCACTTCAGCTGGATCTTCATAAGAAGAAGCCATGTCTTCGATGTAAGCATCAACACGTGCTTGATCTACTTCAATTTTAGCATCAGCTAAAACTTTGCTTACCAGTACGCCTAATTTTACAGATTTTTCTGCTTGTTCTTTGAATAATTCATCTGGAAGCATGCTTGAGTCAAATGCTTTCGCACCTTGAGCACCAAACTGCTGAGTGAACTGTTGGATCATTTGTTGACGTTGACGGTCAACTTCTTGAGCAACCATAGATGCAGGAAGTTCAACTTCGTTTGCAGCTACAAGTGCATCAAAAGCTGCACCTTTCACTTGATTACGCAAACCATTTTTCACTTCACGTTCCATGTTTTTACGAACGTCAGCTTTTAACTTCTCAATGCCTTCTTCTTCAGTTAGACCAAAGATTTTAAGGAATTCAGCATCAACTTCTGGAAGTTTTTGTTTTTCAACAAGCTTCACAGTAATTTTGAATTGAGCTGATTTACCAGCAAGGTTTTCAGCTTGGTAATCTTCAGGGAAAGTTACATCAATCACTTTCTCTTCGCCTTTCTTCATACCAACGATGCCGTCTTCGAAGCCAGGGATCATACGACCTGAACCTAAAACAAGTTTAAAGTCTTCTGCAGAACCGCCTTCAAACTTCTCACCGTCTACTGAACCTTCAAAGTCGAAAGTAACTTGCATGTCTTTTTTAGCCATGCCTTTCGTTTCAGCCCAAGAAGCACGTTGCTTCTGAAGGTTTTCGATCATTTGATCAACATCTTTGTCGTTTACTTCAGATGCTTTACGTTCAACTTCTAAACCATCAAATTTCACGTTAACTTCTGGATAAACTTCAACAGTCGCTTCGTATACAAGCGCGTCGTCTTTTAATTCAGATTTTTCAATGTTTGGCATGCCAACAGCATTGATTTTTTCTTGTTGGATCGCTTCAAATACTGTGTCACGAATAATGTCGCTTACGACTTCTTGGTAGATACCCGCGCCATATTCACGACGAACAACATTTACTGGCACTTTACCTGGACGGAAGCCGTTGATCTTCACAGTTTTAGCAGTGCGTTTTAAGCGAGCTTCGAACTGCTCGTTAACACGGCTCGTCGGTACAGATACATTTAAACGACGGGTAACACCCGAAACCGCTTCAGAAGTTACTTGCATGGCTTCCTCAATCTTTTGGTAAGAACAATTTTAAAAAGTGCCACATTATATGACAACATTGAACGATATACAAAACACCCGATTGAAACCACATATTTTTTTCGTCATTTATCGTTTTTATTTTGAATATTTTTAAATCGCTACTGATTAAGCGCAAAGTATTATATTTTTTATGGCTTTTTGTTGCAAATGATAAATATTACCATTAATATTTGCGTCAACTTTAATCGTTTTTTTCAATTTTTTTCTCGTCCATCATTGGAACTCTAGTTATGAGTAAGTTTAATCTACACCCTCTTTCATTGGCATTGCTTGGGGCAATCACCACTCCTGTTTTCGCAGAAACAACAACTGAAGATTCATCTACCCATCAGCTTTCCACCATTGTGGTTTCAGCTGCGGGTTTTGAACAAGATATTAAAAATGCACCAGCTTCAATTAGCGTGGTCAAAAAAGAAGATATTGAAAAGAAAAATGCAACCAACATTGCAGACCTATTAGCTGATATTCCTGGTATTGATATTCGTTCAGGGGTAGGAAAAACATCAGGTCTGAATATCAAAATGCGTGGCTTAGGCAATGACTATAGCCTGATTTTAATTGATGGTCGTCGCCAAACCACCTCATCAGATGTCACTCCAAACGGCTTTGGTGAAACATCAAATGGTTTTTTACCACCTTTAGCCTCTATTGAACGTATTGAAGTCATTCGTGGACCAATGGCAACACGCTATGGTTCAGAAGCCATGGGTGGTGTCATCAATATTATTACCAAAAAAATTAGTAATGAATGGAATGGTAATGTCACTGTCAGCGGCAATGTCATGGAACATGGCAGCGAAGCCGACTCATGGAAAACCAGCTTTGTGCTCAATGGCCCAATTATTCATGATCGTCTAGGCTTACAGCTCCGTGGTAGTTATTTAGACCGTCAACGCTCAGAACGCATTGTGGCTAGTTCAACCTCACGCGACCCACGCCCAAGCAAAGCTGAAAACTACGATGTTGGTGGAAAATTACAATTTACATTCGACGATAAAAACTCTTTCTGGGTTGATGGTTTTACCTCAAACCAAACCTATGACAACTCAGACCAACGACTAGGCAACTTTTTTAGCCGCGGTGGTATTGCAGGCTATGAAGATGAATTAGAGTTTAATCGTCTACAAATTTCGGCGGGACATGATGGTAATTATGATTTTGGCCAATGGAAAACGTACATTAGTCAAAATAAAACCGAAACCAAAGGTCGTACCATTCCAACTGATGCTTTCCCTGCTTTAGCTGGCCAACCACGATCTTTGGAAAATACCGATTTAGTCTTTGATTCACATTTAATTGCACCTATTGCTAACCACAAGCTAACAGTTGGCACAGAATATAAAGATGTTACTATTGCTGATGATATTGCAGGAATGGGCAAAGAGTTTACTCAAGATACTTGGTCAGTTTATGCAGAAGATGAATGGAGCTTATTAGATAACTTACATTTCACCTTCGGTGGTCGTTATGAAGATCATTCAGGATTTGGTGGTCACTTTAGCCCGCGTGCTTATTTAGTATGGAATACAACTGATGCTTTAACACTTAAAGGTGGTGTAAGCACAGGCTATAAGACACCGTCAGCAAAAGATTTATACAACGGTATTATTGGCTATAGCGGCCAAGGCACCACACCAAGTCTAGGTAACCCTGATTTAAAACCAGAAACATCAGTTAACTACGAGCTAGGCTTAAATTATCAACCTACAGATACATTAGACTTTAATGCCACTGCATTTTTTAATGTTGTAGAAGATAAAATCGTTTCTCGAAACTTTTTGTGCACAACTAATGATTGCTCAAACTTCAACAGCAACGTAACGTCTTATAGTAAGAGTTTCAATGCAGATGAAGCTGAAATCTACGGCTTAGAAACATCACTTAAGTATCAAATTATTCCTGAATGGGATATCAAAGCTGCCTATACATTTACCGAGTCTGAAATAACTAAAGGTGCAAACAAAGGTTATGCGCTCGAATCGACAGCTAAACACCTATTTAACCTAACATCGACTTGGCATATCAATAATAGTCTCGATGTTTGGTTGCAACATGAGTATCAGTCAGGACGTCCTCGTTATTTAGCTGCACCAACTGGTGGTGAAGTTAGTATTGAACAGCATACAGACAACAAATTCTCGGCTTATAACCTGTTCAATTTAGGGACAAGCTATCAGTTGAATAATAATGTTCGGGTCAATGCTGCTGTAAATAACTTATTAGATAAAGACTTTACTGAATATATGGACTATGTCGATACAAACGGTAATGTTCAGCAGGCCTATAAATACTTATCTATAGGTCGAAGCTCAGAAGGAACCTATTTGCCAGGTCGAAATTATTGGCTATCTGTTTCTTACGACTTCTAAAAATAGTCATATCTAAAGAAAACCCTGCTCCGGCAGGGTTTTCTTCGTACATAGCTAATATAGATCCAACATAATTTATACATATTCACTTGTAAAAATGCCTTTAAACTTGGCTTGCAAAAAGTAAATTTTAAATTCCAATAACATTACAAAAACATAATCTAATTTTCCAATTTAAATAAGAATCATAAACTTATGTTTAATTCATTACATTATTACATTTATTTTTTCTACACAAACACATCTGAGCATCGACAATTTCAATGTAATAGTTATGCTACAAAAAATAAGAATCATTATTATTCGCATACTAATTTACAACGTTAGAACTAGATTCGTTATGGCCTTCATCAAAACACGTAAAAAGCTGGTTTCTTCAGCAATCGCTTCAACACTCTCTGTGGTTGCAGTCAATGCTGTTGCGCAAGATCAAATCGCGCAATTAGAAACAATTCACACGGAAGCGGCAGCAGAACAAAGTTTGAAAGTAGACAAATCTGCAAACAGCAAGTTCGTTGCTCCCCTACTCGACACACCAAAGTCAGTATCTGTTATTTCTAAACAGTTGATTGAAGACACTCAAGTTACAACTTTAAGCGATGCTTTACGCACAGTGCCTGGTATCACACTTGGTGCAGGTGAAGGTGGTAACCCAAATGGTGACCGTCCATTTATCCGTGGTTATAACTCTGAAAGTTCAATGTACGTAGACGGTGTACGTAACTCTACTTCTCAAAACCGTGAAATGTTTGCGATTGAGCAAGTTGAAATTACTAAAGGTTCTGCATCTGCTATGGGCGGTGCAGGTACAACTGGTGGTAGCATCAACATGATTTCTAAAGTTGCAAAAAAAGGGGACTTTTTAGAAGGTTCTGTGGGTGCAGGAACGGATGATTACCAACGTATTACTTTAGACGGTAACAAAGATTTTGGTAATGGTATTGCTGCTCGTGTTGCCGTAATGGGTCACCACAATGACAAAGCGGGTCAAGAAGATGGTACTGAATATGCACGTGCAGGTATTGCGCCAAGTATTACTTTTGGTCTAGACAGCGACACGCGTGCAACTTTAAGCTACTACTACCTCAAAACTGATGATACCCCTGATTCAGGTGTGCCATACAACAATCCTACGGGCTATTCACAATACTCAGGAAAACCAATTGATGTAAAACAGGGTGTTTACTATGGTTGGAAAGACCGTGATTTCCAAAAACAAGAGAACCAAATAGGTACAATCAAATTAGAGCATGATCTTACCGATAATTTAACCCTTAGCAATACCGCTGTTTATAACAAATCAAAAAATGACTATCTTTGGACGAATCCAGATGATTCTAAAGGTAACATTTATAAAAATGGCAATGTATGGGCGCGTGTTAACTCACGTGTAGCTGATACTGATACCTTTACAGACCAATTGGCTTTAACAGGTAAATTTAATACAGGTCGCTTAAAGCACAGCTTTAACCTAGGTGCTGAGTACTCAGACCAAGAAACAGATCGTACGCAATATATTATCAATGGCGATAATACTACGGGAAGTGCCTACTCGGATTGTAGCAAGCCTGAAAATGTGAGCTCTGGTTGGTGCACCTCGGTTCAGAATCCTAATCGCGGACAATGGACAGGCAGCATTAGTACCGAAGATGCTGACCAATACAACACTCAAACAAAATCTACTTCTATTTACTTACTAGACAACATTGAATTCAGCCCTCAGTGGATTTTAGATTTGGGCTTACGCTGGGATAAGTTTGATACTGAACAGACCATGACTTATGGAGCTCGTAACAGTGCTGTTATTGCTAATCCTGCTACAGCAAAAGCCGGCGATAAAGTAAAAACTGAAAGTGATACCGACTTTTTCACATATCAAGCAGGTATTACTTTTAAACCTGTTGAAAATGGGTCTATTTACGCAAGTTATGCTACTTCTGCAAACCCTGTTGGTATCGATGCTGGTGACGGTTCAGAAGGCATTGGAGCGGCTTATAGCAACCTAGATCCTGAAGAAAGTCGTACTTTTGAAATCGGTACAAAATGGGACTTGCTACAAGATCGCCTAAATTTAACAGCTGCTATTTTCCGTACTGAAAAACAAAATGCTCGTATTCAACTGTCTCCTACAACCTATAGCAATATCGGTGAAAGTAAAGTGGATGGTCTTGAACTTGGTTTAAACGGTAAGATTACTGATAAATGGGATATTAGTGCTGGTTATACTTATTTAGACAGTAAAGCGACCAAAAATGGTGTAAGTTGCCGTGGTACAACATGTACAGACCAATCTATATTTAATGGCAACCAAATGCCTAACGTTCCTAAAAACAGTGCTACGCTATGGACAACTTACCAAATTGTGCCACAGTTAACTTTAGGTGCTGGCGCAATTGCGATGGACAAAGTTTATGGTGACTTAGCAAACACAAAATATGTACCAGGTTACGTTCGCTACGATGCTATGGCGCGTTACAACGTAAACAAAAATGTTGACCTTCAGTTAAATGTCAACAACTTGGCTGATACACGTTATTTCACTAAAGCTTACGCATCTCACTATGCAACTGAAGCTGAAGGTCGTAGCGCAGTACTGTCTCTAAACTTCAAATACTAAGTTTATAACTAAAATCTCTTTCATCCTGAGATTTGATAAAAATAGCCTCTCATTGAGGCTATTTTTATATATGCTTAAAGACTAAATAGATCTTTCATTTTCAGCAGGTCGCGTTGTGATCCATCATATTCCCAATGTATTAAGCAAAGAACAGGTACAATACTTTCGTAATGAAATGGCAAAAGTGGAGTGGATTGATGGTAAAAAAACCACAGGATCACTCTCAAAAAATGTAAAACAAAATCAACAGCTCCCCGAAGATCACCCTCTCACACAACACTTAGGCAATATCATCTTAGAAGCACTTGGACAACATCCACTCTTTATGTCCGCTGCCCTACCTTTAGATATTTTGCCGCCTTATTTTAACCGCTATGAACAGGGCGAAACTTTTGGCTTCCATGTGGACAATGCCATTCGCTGGGTAGCTGGAAGCAAAGATCGGATTCGTACTGATGTATCCTGCACTGTTTTTCTAAGCGAACCTGACGAATATGAAGGTGGCGATTTGGTAGTAGAAGACACCTATGGCTATCATGAAGTGAAACTACCCGCGGGTGATATGATTTTATATCCATCTACTAGCGTGCATGAGGTAACACCAGTGACCTCAGGCTGCCGTGTCGCTTCGTTCTTTTGGGTTCAAAGCATGATTCGAGATGATGCTGACCGCCATATCTTATTTAATCTTGATCAAACTATTCAGAACCTACGCGTGCAACTCAGTGATCAACATCAGGAAGTGGTTAAGCTCACCAGTCTGTATCATAACCTGATGCGAAAATGGGCTGAACTGTAAAACAATAATCCCAGCTCAACGTTAACTACTGTAGCAATTGGACCGCTCCATGACATCAAAAACTGTTTTGCCACCGCTCACCCAAATTCCCGCCTCATTGCAAACGATTGCAGACTATGAAATTGAGGCAGAAAAGCATCTGCCTGAGATGGTCTGGCACTATTTGCAAGGTGGTGCTATGGATGAGATCAGTGTTCGGAATAACCTCGCTCAGTTCCAAAACCTGCACTTGATACCACGCATGTTAAGAGATCTCACTCAAGGCAATACGAGCTGTGAAATCTTAGGACAAACCTTTCCACATCCTATTTTTGTGGCACCGATTGGACATCAACAGCAGTTTCATCCTGAAGCAGAAGCTGCAACCGCACTGGCAGCTGAAGTACTCGGTAGCAATATGATTTTGAGTACTTTTACCAACACGGACATGCGAACATTCAAACCTGAGAATCCTTACAAATGGTTCCAACTGTATTGGCAAGGTAACCGTGATAAATCTTTGGCTTTGGTTAAGCTCGCTGAGGCACAAAACTTCACCGCCATTGTCATCACTGTGGACTCACCACATACAGGTATCCGTGACCGAGAGCGTCGAGCCTTCTTTCACCTCCCTGAAAATATGCAGCATCCGCACACTCCTACCCATATTCCACTGCCTGAACTGCGAGAAGGCGATCATCCCGTGTTTAACGGACTAATGAAAATTGCTCCAACGTGGGACGACATCGCATGGATGGTTCAACAGACTGATTTACCCATCCTGTTAAAAGGCATCGTCAGTCCACTCGATGCACAACTGGCCATTCAACATGGCATACAAGGCTTAATTGTGTCTAACCACGGCGGTCGTGTTTTAGATACCTGTATTCCGCCACTAAAAGCCTTGCAACTCATCAAAAAAGCCGTTCCGCATGACTTCCCTCTTTTATATGATGGCGGTGTTCGTCGCGGCTCAGATGTGTTTAAGGCTATTGCCTTGGGAGCTTCCGCGGTTTTAGTTGGGCGACCATGTATTTATGGTCTTGCCACTGCGGGTGCCTTAGGCGTTGCCCATGTGCTTAAAATCTTAAAAGAAGAATTTGAGATCACCATGGCGTTGATGGGCACTGCAACACTTGCAGATATACAGCCCGATATGGTCATAGAGTTCTCATAACCTCTTCAAAAAAGTGAATGAAATAAACCAAATTCGAGAAATGAAGAAAAAAGATTAAACACATCTCAAAAATACACGGAAATATTTCCCCTATATATCCAATTAAAGGGAAATATTTTTTCAGATACGACTAAAAGCCATAAAAAAAGAAAAATCTTTTCGACCGAACTGGATTAAACTCTTAAATATAACGTTACAAGGTTACTCACGGTAAATCTAAGTCGTATCAAACATTTACGTTTACAAACACCCTGAATACTCCCTTGTAAATAGAGACCATAGACACAATCTATATAAATAGTAGGTTGCTTTTTATTACCCACTCAAATGCAACCCGTACTATGTAAGGAGTTACCTCATGATGTTGGCTGATCCAAGTAAAAAATATCGTCGCATGTATCAACGTGTTGACTTGCCAGACCGTCAATGGCCAAACAACGAAATTACAAAAGCGCCTATTTGGATGAGTACTGACCTGCGTGATGGTAACCAAGCGATTTTTGAACCGATGGATATGGAACAAAAATTTAAAATGTTCCAAATGTTGGTGAAAATTGGATTCAAGAATATTGAAATCGGTTTCCCTTCAGCATCTCAAATTGACTTTGACTTTACCCGTAAATTGATCGAAGAAAATCACATTCCAGATGATGTGTATATCGAGGTTTTAGTTCAAGCACGTGATCATTTGATCCAGCGTACTTTTGAGTCTTTAGCGGGTGCAAAACGTGCCATCGTGCATATTTATAATTCAAATGCACCAACCTTCCGCCAAAAAGTCTTAAATGTTGATGTTGCAGGTGCGAAGCAATTAGCAGTCAATGCAGCCAGCAAAGTCAAAGAATATGCAGCGCAATATCCTGAAACGGAATGGGTGTTCCAGTATAGCCCAGAGTGTTTCTCTGCAACCGAATTAGAAGTTGCAAAAGACGTGTGTGATGCAGTTACCGAAATTTGGGAAGCATCACCAACCAATAAAGTGATTTTAAACTTACCTGCTACGGTTGAAGTTTCAACCCCAAACGTTTATGCAGACCAAGTCGAATGGATGCACCGCAACATCGCGCGTCGTGATGGCGTGATTATCTCTGTACACTGTCACAACGACCGTGGCTGTGGGATTGCTGCCTCAGAATTGGCCATTATGGCCGGTGCAGATCGTGTCGAAGGTTGTGTGTTTGGTAATGGCGAACGTACAGGTAACGTCGATGTCGCTGCAATTGCTTTGAATATGTACTCTCAAGGTGTTGCGCCAAACTTAGATTTCTCAAATATCAATGAAATCATTGCAACGGTAGAAGAATGTACGGGCTTGCCTGTTCACCCTCGCCACCCTTATGCAGGTGATTTAGTCTTCACCGCATTTTCTGGTTCGCATCAAGATGCCATTAAGAAAGGTTTCGAGTTCCAAAAGAACGAAGAAATTTGGGATATGCCGTACTTACCAATCGACCCAAAAGACCTGGGCCGCGACTATGATGCTGTGATTCGCGTCAATTCACAGTCAGGTAAAGGTGGTATTGCTTACTTGTTAGAAGCAAATTACAACGTAGTATTACCGCGTCGTATCCAAATTGAATTCTCTCAAACCGTACAAAAACGTACCGATGAAGAAGGCACTGAAATTACCGCACAAGAAATTTGGAAATTGTTCAAAGAAACTTATGTAGACACCAAAGATACGCATTACTCGACTAAAAACTACCGTTTGTATGACAACAACGGCAAACAAGTGGTTGAGCTTGAAGTTGAAGTGAATGGTGAAACGCAGCAATTACGTGGCGAAGGCAATGGTCCAATCTCTGCAATGTTGGATGCTTTACAGTTACCAATCGACGTCTTGAGCTACGAAGAGCGTGGTATTAGCTCTGGGGCAAATGCTAAAGCCTTGGCTTTGGTTGAGTTACAAGTCAAAGGAACGGGGAAATCAGCCTTCGGTGCAGGTATTCACGACAACATTGTGACCTCATCGATTGAAGCTATTATTGTATGTACCAACCGCTTAATTGATCAAGGTGTGTTAAGCACAGATCAAGTGATTGCTGCTGCGGTATAAGTATTAGCAATAATAATTAGCACTAAAATGACTTTAGAAGGATACCCTCAAGTGGTATCCTTTTGTTTATTAACCCCAAAGATTTAAGGCGAATTATTCCTGTGTCTTTTCCTGCTGACTCCGTGGGTATCGTTAGTCCACAAAAGTTTACTTTTGAAGAGCCCTTAGAGCTCGAATGCGGTCGTATTCTCCCTCGTTATGAACTGATGGTTGAAACCTATGGTGAGCTCAATGCAGATAAATCCAATGCGATTTTAATTTGCCATGCACTATCGGGTCATCATCATGCTGCGGGTTACCATCATGCTGACGATAAAAAACCAGGTTGGTGGGATGCTTGTATTGGCCCAGGTAAAGCGATTGATACTTCAAAGTTTTTCGTGGTTGCACTGAACAATATTGGGGGCTGTAGCGGTTCAACAGGGCCAACTTCGCCAAACCCTGAAAATGATAACCGTCCTTATGGTCCTGACTTTCCTTTAGTCACCGTCCGTGACTGGGTTAAAACCCAAGCTATTTTATCCGATCATCTGGGTATTCAAGTCTGGAGTGCGGTGATTGGTGGTTCGCTGGGTGGTATGCAAGCCTTGCAATGGTCGGTTGATTATCCTGACCGTTTGCAAAAATGCGTGATTATTGCCAGTGCACCGAAACTGTCTGCTCAGAATATTGCCTTTAACGAAGTCGCACGTCAGTCAATTTTGTCTGATCCAGACTTCCATGATGGTCGCTATCTTGAAAATGACAGCTATCCAAAACGTGGCCTAATTTTGGCGCGTATGGTCGGTCATATTACCTACCTGTCTGAAGAAGCCATGAAACAAAAATTCGGCCGCGACTTAAAGTCAGGCAAATTTATGTATGGTTTCGATGTCGAATTCCAAGTCGAAAGCTATTTGCGCTATCAAGGTGAGCAATTTAGCCGTAACTTTGACGCCAACACTTATCTGATTATGACCAAAGCTTTGGATTATTTTGATCCTTCGCGTGAGTATGAACAGTCTTTAGTTAAAGCCATGTCACAGACCAAATGTCAGTTCCTCGTGGTGTCCTTTACCACCGACTGGCGTTTTACCCCGCAGCGCTCACAAGAGATTGTGGATGCGCTGATCACCAACCACAAACCAGTGAGCTATTTAGATATCGACGCTGAACAAGGCCATGACTCATTCCTGTTCCCGATTCCTTTGTATGTAAAAGCATTACGTGCATTTTTGGGTGGTTCTGAACACCTTCAAGCAACATCTCAGGAGGCTGTGTAATGCGTATTGATCATCAACTGGCAGAAAAATGGATCAAACCTGATTCCAGCGTACTCGATTTAGGTTGTGGTGACGGTGAATTACTGGCCCATATGAGTAAAAAGCACAATATTCGCGCATATGGACTGGAAATTGATCAAGAAAAGATTGCAATTGCGGTCGGTCGCGGGTTAAATATTATCCAACAAGACTTAAACTTGGGTTTAAGCCGCTTTGCAGACCAGTCTTTTGACTATGTCGTTATGGCACAAGCCTTGCAAGCGGTAGATGCACCAGATGTTTTATTACGTGATATGGTGCGTGTAGGGAAACAGGCGATCATTACTTTTCCGAACTTTGCCCACTGGAAGACCCGTTCTTTCTTGGCACTGAAAGGAATGATGCCCGTTTCTGAAGCTTTACCGTACATGTGGTATAACACACCCAATATCCACTTATGTACTTTCCGTGATTTTGAAGCACTTTGTGCGGAAAATAACATCAGAATTATTAATCGACTCGCTGTAAATGGGGATCAACAAGATAGTTTACTCAGTAAACGTCTCCCGAATTTGTTTGGTGAAGTCGCAATTTATCGAGTGAGCGCTCTATGAAAAAACTATTCTTAAGCACGACACTACTGGTTGGACTTTTGAGCATTCAGGCTCATGCAGATTATGTTTCCCCAACCACGTCTGTTGCGAGTCAAGCTGCACAATATTCTGTTATGGATATCAATAGCTTAATTAAAGCGGCAAAAGCAGGTCAGCCTGCTGCGCAGTTCTATCTTGCAACCAAGTATCAACAAGGTAAAGACATCTCTGCAGATGAACGACAGGCCTTTGCTTGGTACAAAGCCGCTGCAGATCAAGGTCTTTCAGCTGCTCAGCTGAATGTTGGCCGTATGCTTGCAGATGGCCTAGGCACCAAAAAAGATGAATCTTTAGCACGTCAATACTTTGAAAAAGCAGCCAGCCGTGGTGATAACCGCGCAAGCTTTAACTTGGCGATGATGGAAGAGCAAAAGAAAAACTACATGGGTGCTTATCAATGGTATGAGCTTTCAACCCGTGATGGCATGCTCGATAATAAAGTGATTACGCTTTCTGAAGGCAAGAAAACAGCCTTGGCGGCAAACTTAACACAAGATCAAATTCGCCAAGCACGTGACCGTGCAGACAAGTGGATTCAAGCTCAATAAGCTTTTATTTCCAAACTCAGCACCTTCGGGTGCTTTTTTATTGCCTATCCATGAGTCGGACTTGTTAAAATAACCGCATAATTTTTAAAGCACGGATCTTTCACATGGCATCAACTGATTGGTTATCTCAAGGTACCTTAGTCCTCGCAAGCAATAACAAAGGCAAAATTTCGGAATTTGAAAAATTATTTGCAGAGCTCAACTTACCTGTTGAAGTGATTGCTCAAGGTAAATTGAATATTGAAGATGCCATTGAAGATGGTTTGAGCTTTGTCGAAAATGCGATTATTAAAGCACGCCATGCTTCTAAAATTTCAGGAAAACCAGCCATTGCAGATGACTCTGGCATTTGCGTCCCTATTTTAGATGGTGCACCGGGGATTTACTCTGCACGTTATGCAGGCGAACACGGCGATGATGCTGCCAATAATCAAAAATTATTAGCTGAACTCAAGCCACTGCGTACAGACGGTCAAGCGATTGAAGGCATGTTTGTATGCGTTTTAGCGTTAGTACAACATGCTGATGATCCTCTTCCACAAATTTTCCAAGGCATTTGGAAAGGTGAAGTACTAGAAGCTGCACGTGGTGAAAATGGTTTTGGTTATGACCCGCTGTTCTGGTTACCCGAGTTAGGGCTTTCAAGTGCAGAAATGAGCAAAGAAGAAAAAAATAAAATCAGCCATCGTGGTCAGGCGATGCAACTGTTTAAAGCCAGTTTAGAACAATAAAAACTAAGCTGTGTAATGTTGCCCCTTCTCCCCTCGGGGAGGACGGTGGCGAAAGATTTTCCATATTCTCCTCTATCGCCCTTGCGTAGCAGTACTATGTATTTCTAGCTAAAAGTGAGTGCTTAGATCACAGCGAATACATGTAGCAATAAACCATAAATACTCACCACGACACAGCTGATGATCGTACCTGAAGCAATGTATTTTGCCGATGTGCCTGTACCTTGATAATGCGTTTCCAAAGCCACAATATTGGCTGCTGGCGGTAAACAGAACAATAAGAACATGACCCCAATATATTGTTCAATATTAGGAATAGCGAGGTAACGATAACTCAGCCCACACAGCACCACGCCACATGCTAATTTTAACAAAGCCGTCTGACCACTTTGCCACAGGTCCGCTTTCTCAACTTTGGTGTGCCTCAACCACATGCCCAATACACACATGCCAGAGAAGCTCATACCAAATTTGGCTGCACTATAAATCACATCAATCAGATCATGCTGTGACCAATGTTGTACCCCAACGGAACGCAAAATGAGGGCCAGAATCAAAGCAATCATGGGTGGAGCACAGAGCACTTTTTTTAAAATAAATGAAAAAGCTAACGGTGTCTGGCTCACAGCTGTCACTGCCCAGAGATTGCCAAAAATAGAACCACCGATATATAAGGCCACCATTGCTGGACTATTTTTTGTGCCAAACAACGCAATCGCAAAAGGAAAGCCTAGCCATGCCATATTGACATAACTAAAACACAGGGCGCTTAATTTATTCTTTGAAAAATATAGGAAAAAGTAAAATAAGAGCACGGCCACGACAAAACTGAATAACATCAGACTAAAGCTACCAGCCTGATAAAACACCATGTTGTAGACAATAACAATCGGAATAAAGCAACGTGCTAAAAGACTTGAAAAGCCTGTTTTCAACCGTGTTGCCAATGGAGTGGATGCAAGGAATAAACCACTAAGAAAGGCCAACAGAGGGAGCAGCAACGTCACTTCAATATCCTTGAAATTTCACCGAATCATCATAACACTGCTTTTTCTCAAAATCAGTGCGAAGCGATCGTTTTGTCTTGAAATTGAAACATCATCGTCACCGCAATGTCACACAAGCCTGTTGATATAGGGGAAACGAAAAATGATGAGGATCTACCCATGGCGGGATTATCAATTTGGCACGTACTAATTTTTGCAATTGTAGTTATTCTTCTTTTTGGTACAGCCAAACTTAAGAACTTAGGTAAAGATGTCGGTGGTGCGGTGAAAGACTTTAAAAAATCAATCCGTGATGAGGAAGCTGAAGCAGCTCAACTCAATGAGCCACGTACCTTAGAACATCAAAATAGCAACACAAGCAACTCAACCGTCAAACATTAAGTCATTGGAGTTTTGCAATGCTCAATATCGGCATGACAGAGCTTTTGGTGTTTGGCATTATCGCACTATTGGTTCTTGGACCAGAGAAATTACCTGAAGCAGCGCGCTTTGCGGGCAAGTGGTATGGCAAAGTCAAACGCATGGTCAGTAATGTGCAAAATGACATTGACCGTGAGCTACGGATGTCTGAATTACGTGAGCAAATGCAAAATGAAATGAAGCGAATTCAGGAGCTTGAACAAAAGATGCAAGCTCAGATGCAACACATACAACAACAAAATATTTTGGCAAATGAAAAACACCAAGAAACTGCCACACTCGATAATAAAAATATCTCCCATACTTATCAGTATGTAGATCAAAAAGCGCCTGTATTTACACTTCAACCTATGAAACACAAGTCATCTGTAGATTCGGTACCTTATTTAGGCTGTGTTCAAAATAGCTTTGAACCGATGCGGGAGGCTGTATGAAATCTAACAACTTAAGCCCTGTAGTGACTCAAGATTCAGAGCAACTGCTGCTTGAAGAAATGCCGATTACTAAGCACTTGATCATCTTAAGAGGTCATTTATTTAAAATCGTCGGTTTAATTCTCATTTTGTTTTTTTGTTTATTGCCTTTTGCCAATCATAGCTACCAAATGCTATCTGAACCCTTACGAGCACAACTTCCAATTAGTTCATCTATGATTGCAACGGATGTTACCGCTACCTTTATGGCGCCATTTAAACTGAACTTTTTTGTGGCTCTCATGCTGGCCATGCCTTTTATCATTTATCAGCTTTGGGCTTTTGTAAAACCTGCGCTATACGAAAAAGAAAAATCACTCGCAACGCCTCTTTTGATTGGTAGTATTGCTTTATTTTATGCTGGTGTGGCTTTTGCTTATTTCATTGCACTGCCATCCATTTTGCACTTTTTTATCAGTGTTTCCCCTGACACTGTGGCCCCAATGACAGACATCAACAGCTATCTCAGCTTCTGTCTAAAACTGTTTTTGGTTTTTGGCTTAACATTTGAAATTCCTATTGTTACCTTGATACTCATCTTGATTGGGGTGGTGAGCACACAACAATTGGTTGAAAAACGAAAATTCATTATTGTCGGCTGTTTTTTTGTTGCAATGTTTGTGACCCCACCTGATGCTCTTTCGATGATTATGCTCGCGATACCGATGTGGCTTTTATTTGAGATTGGTCTCTTTTTAGGAAAACTGATTGAAAAAAAGCGAGCTACTGAAGTTTAAGCTCCCCGATTTAAAACAATGAGCAGGCAAAATTGCCTGCTTTTTTTATGGCTAGATGTGCTACTGATCACTTCATGTTTTTGACATATAAGCTTCACCACGCTGTCATATTGACGCTTTACCTTGTTTGTAACTTTCTAAAAACGACCAAGCAAAGACGCTAGGAAAAGACATGACATACCAAACTCCATATCACGAAGATCAAGAACTCGATAACAATAACTCAAGCAATACACATTTTCGCGATATTTTAGAAAAACACATTTCACGCCGTAGCTTAATTAAGAAAACTGCAAGTGGAGCGGCTGCGTTAGCATTAGCATCAAGCTTAACAGCGTGTGGAGATGATGATAATTCTACAAACAATGAAACAACGCCTCCAACCGATCCAAACGTACGACCACAGAAATTAACATTTACCCCAGTAGATAAAAACTTAAATGACTGGGTTACGGTGCCTGAAGGCTATACAGCAACTGTACTCTATGCAATGGGCGATTCGATTAACCCAGCATATGCAGCATGGGATGATCAAAATGTCCCGTCTGGTCCGAGTTTCCAATTCCGTTCAGGTGATTGCCATGATGGTATGAGTTTTTTTGGTTTAAACAACTCAACTGGCCGTTATGATTCGTCTGCCTCAGAACAAGGTCTTTTGGTGATGAATCATGAATACATCAATCCAACATTCCTACATCCTAAAGGGCCAACTAAACCCAATGGCCGACGTCCTGAAGACGAAGTAATTCGTGAAGTCAATGCACATGGGGTTTCTGTCGTTCATATCAAGAAAGACAATACCAATCAAAAAGTTGAAATTATACAAAACTCGTTATTTAATCGCCGCATCACAGCATCCACGGTGATGGACTTTAACGGCCCTGTTGCCAACACTACTTTACTTGCGACCCAATACTCACCTGTCGGGACGAAAACGCGTGGTACGCATAATAACTGTGGCAATGGCTACACCCCATGGGGCACTTATTTAACTACTGAAGAGAACTTTATTGGATACTTTAAACGCGCTGGTGCAGATGAATATTCAGGCCGCTCAGAGAAAGAAAAAATCGCATTAAAACGTTATGGCTTGGGCTTAAGTATTGATTATCTTTATGAGAAAAATGCAGATGGCACCCCGAAGAAGAATGAAAAAGGACAAATTATTTACCTCCTTGATCTAGCAGGAAATAAAATCCCAAATAAAGATGAGCAAAATCGTACCGTTTATTTGGATACGAACTCACGTTATGCTTGGGAAACCGCAATTGGCGAAGCTGAGTCGCAAGATCTATATGACCGTTGGGATGCAACTATTAAAGGAGCAACTGCTATACAAGACTTCCGTAATGGGCCGAACACCTTTGGTTGGATTGTAGAAATTGACCCGTTTAACGCAGGTCAAAACCCTGTAAAACGTACTGCACTAGGACGTTTCGCACATGAAGACTGTCGTGCAAGCCGTGCAATTGAAGGCCAACCGTTTGCCTTCTACATGGGGGATGACTCTCGTGGCGAATACATTTATAAATTTGTCTCGGATGCAACTTGGGACCCGAAAGACATTAACACAGGTTACCGAGCAGGTGACAAATACATGAACAATGGCAAGTTCTATGTGGCTCAATTTAATGATGACGGTACAGGACAATGGGTCGAATTGGCTTATGGACAAAATGGCCTAAATGAACAAAACAGCATTTACCCATTTAGCTCTCAAGCAGAAGTCCTGACCTTTGCACGCTTAGCAGGTGACACGGTTAAAGCAACCAAGATGGACCGTCCAGAATGGGTCGCAGTTAACCCAGAAAATGGGGAAGTTTATGTTACGCTGACCAACAACTCAAACCGTGGTACAGCATATACAACCGATGCAGCGAATCCACGTAACTATAGCGACCCAGAAGGCGGTAAAGGCAATGTCAACGGTCATATCATTCGCTTCAAAGAAGAAAACTCAGCGGCAGAGACCTTTGAATGGGATATTTACTTATTTGGTGCTGAAGCTGCGATGGCGGAAAACATTAACCTCTCAGGTTTAAATGATAACAACGATCTGTCATCACCAGATGGGATGTGGTTTGACCCACGGGGCGTGCTGTGGATTCAAACCGATGATGGCGCGTATACCGACACAACTAACTGTATGATGCTTGCAGCCTTACCGGGTCAAGTGGGTGATGGCGGTGCTGCAACTGCTCCAAATGAACAAGCAACTATTGTGGGTGCAAAAGTTACAGATGAAAACTTACGTCGTTTCCTCACAGGCCCTGCTGAATGTGAAATCACAGGGGTAACCATGACGCCTGACCACAAAGCCATTTTCATTAATGTGCAACATCCGGGTGAAGACTCTAAGAGCTACGATGCACCAACCAGCCACTGGCCTGCAAGCCAAACCGATCGTACGAACCAAACTGCGCGTCCACGTTCGGCAACCGTGGTCATTACACGTAATGATGGCGGTGTGATCGCAGGTTAAGAAAAAAAACGCAGTAAATGCCGACATTATGTCGGCATTTTTTATGGTTTAAAGAATACCGTCTGTTCCGTGATTTTTCCTTTGAACTCACCCAGCTGCTGCTTTTCAAGCCAAGACCATTGTTCATGGGTCATGCGCAGGAAGTTAGAACAGCGTGTCCCATAAATCGGACTTTGAATAAAGGTCGAAGATAATAGCTCTTCCATATCCTGACTGATCCCAGTTTGTGGCAACAAGTCTGGAATAATCTTGCGTTCATCCTCCAAAATATCCCAAGCTGTCGCCTCTAACTCGCTTTTTAAGATGTTAGATTGTTGCAACATCGGTAGGAACTCTTGGGTAAAGCGCTTACGTAAATGTTTGGTTTTTTCCCAATGTTCCGTCATCAAACCATTCGACACCACATACACGCCTTTCGGAAGAACCTGTGGTGCTTCACCACGATTGCTCATATAGACCGCCTGATAGCGATCCCCCATAAAAAGATTAAAGCCAGCATAGTCACATTGTTTTTTCTCTAAGTCTTGAGCAAAACGAATCGGGGTTTGTTCAGACTCTAAAAAGGATTGAATCAAATGTCCACGAGACGTTGGATAGCTGGTTTGATCCTTTCCATCGCGAAAGTTGGTTAAAACTGCCCAACGTCCTGTTGGCGTTATACCCATCCATGTGCCGCCAGACTGCAAATCTTGCCCTGCAATAATCGGACTATTTTCCCATTGCTTTAAATGGCTCGAAGGGCGCTGATAGAACTCATCTCGATTTGAAATCAAACACAATGGCATCTCATCCAAGACCTGCCATGCTATTGCCACAATACACATAAACGATACTCATCATCTTTACACATTGAATGTACAACATTTTTCATCTCTTTCAGCTAAAATCTGTTCAAAACATAATGACTAGGAATATGCATGCTGACCTATCCAAATATTGACCCCGTCGCAATAGCACTTGGCCCTTTACAAGTCCATTGGTACGGACTGATGTATTTATTGGCCTTTTTGTTTGCTTGGGGACTTGCAAGCTACCGCGCGAAAGAACGTGGTTGGACACCGGATATGGTCTCCGATTTGATCTTTTATGGTGCTTTAGGTGTGGTTATTGGTGGTCGTGTCGGTTACGTCTTCTTTTATGGCTTTGAGCAATTCCTTGCCAACCCTATTTGGCTATTCCAAGTCTGGACAGGCGGAATGAGTTTCCACGGCGGCTTCTTGGGTGTAATGCTTGCCATGCTGTTCTGGTGCAAGAAATACAAAATGACTTGGTTCCAAACCCTCGACTTTATTGCGCCATGTGTACCTACAGGGCTCATGTTTGGCCGTATTGGTAACTTCATTGGCGGAGAGCTTTATGGTCGTCCTGTTGCAGACCCAAACTTTGCACTGGGTATGATTTTCCCAACGGATCCGCTACAGCTAATTCGCCATCCCTCTCAGCTCTATCAGGCCTTTTTTGAAGGGTTATTGTTATTCATCGTACTGTGGTGGTTCAGTTCAAAGCCACGTCCTCGTATGGCGGTTTCAGCTTTATTCCTAATCGGTTATGGTATGGCCCGCTTCATCGTCGAGTTCTTCCGTGAGCCTGACAACGGACAGTTGTTTATCGCATGGATGAGTAAAGGCCAATTCCTCAGTCTGCCAATGATTTTGGTCGGCGTGTGGATGATGTGGTATGCCTATCAAAAGAAAATCTATGATTGGGGTCCACAAAAGAATAATGGCTAATCCGATGAGCGGATTAAATATTGGGGGCATCATTGCCCCCTTTTTTAGGACCAAATTATGCTAAAGTGACATATGTTTGGTTTTTAAATACATCACTCCCATGCTCGAATTTTGGTTTAATCCATCAATTTCTATTCTTAAAAAATTACTTATTTTTATCGCAATTGCTGTTGTAACAGGTGTGTTGTATTGGATGGAACCCCTGAGCCTCAATGCCATTTTAATGTTCTTGGGTACTGGGATTGTTTTTCTGATTTGTCGTTACTGCAAAATCCATTTTGCCGCCAAAAATCCTACAGGTTTTTTATATCGTCTACTGACTTGGATTCCGATTGCCCTACTCTTGGCGCTGATTTTTATGAATATTAAAGATGGTGAACTGTTGATTCCAGGTGCACAAGGGATTGGTTTTATGGCGCTGGGGATTTGCCTATTTTCCCCCCTATCCCTTTTGCATAGCAATACTCAGCCTGAGTCCAAATAAACCATGTTGAGCTTTTGGTATTCGGAACGCTGTAGCCGTGAAATTAAACTCATCATTTGTATTGCAACTTGTGTGATGATTGTTATCGCAGCACAAGTTCAACAGCTTGGCGCAATTTTTATTGGTTTGAGTCTAGGGATTGGCATTACAACGCATCTGCTGCGCGGTGCGCACTTGAAGATTGCTCAGGGCAATCCGTATCAGGAAGGCTTTTCGCGTTTGGTGGTTTTTCTACCCCTAATTGCCCTGATTTGTTTGCTCGGCTATCTACCCGCGCAAGATAAAATTGCGCTGGCGCTTCAGTGTATCGGCTTTAGTGGAATTGGTTTATTTTTAGTATCGATTCACGCACAGCGTGAAAAAAGAATTTAATCGGGATGCGGAGTTGCTCTACATCCCGTCAACATCTGCTTAATCCATTCGATAATAGCTGTAGTTCACATTTTGGTTACGGTAAACCGCATAACCACTTTGTTTAAAATCAGAAACCCAGCCATTGCCTGAATAAGCGGCAATATGTCCATAACGGTTTTTTGCAGTACGGTCGATAATATAAATATCGCCTTTTTTAGGTTGATCAAAAGATAAGTTGATTTTACGATAACCAATGCTGGTTAAGGTCTTACCCCAATCTGCCGCAGCCACAGGATGACTCTTGAAGCGTGCACCCGCAGACTCTAAGCCAATGCGAATACTTTTAGCACATTTTTGGGTACTGGTTTGACGGGTAATATTTCTTAAAAAGCCTGTAAATTTTTCAATATCCACACGCTGATGGTTACTAATAGCCCTTTCTCGTGCCTGCTTCGAGCTTAAAATATCCGAAGCGGTGACATTTCGCTCTGACTGAGAACGTATTATGATATTGGTTTGCGCAGGCGCATAGACGTCATTCATATTTACGTTTTGATCATAAGGCATACTAAAACCAACTCTCCTCCCAATCATTAGGGGTGTGCAACTTTTCGAGTTCGAAATACTAACCGCTCAGCATTGAACTTTCATGTCGTAAATGTAATATTTTTTTTCAAAATGCAACACAACCTTTCTAAAGTTTTCTTTTCTCTGTACTTTTTGAAACCTAAATTAACTAAAAAAATTTAATCCTTCACCAAGTGCCTATTCGCCTCAAGCTCAAATGTTTCAACATCAGCAATGAAGTCCTTAGATATGGAATGGATTGCCCATCTAAACGACTGCCTATTTAGATCCAATATAATTAAATTATTTCAGTTTAAATCCTGTACAAAACCACTTTCAAAGCACCGAAAATACATAAAAACAGTCCCGACAGCAGAAAATTGAAGCATAAAAAGACAGCGGGCAATGCGGCTAAGCCCTATGCTGCCAAAGTTCCATCCTTGCTAAAAAACAGCTAGAATGCGCATAAGCAATCACCCCCAACATATGAGAGAAATATGCGTCAATATTTGGCCCTTTTACAACACATCCTCGACAACGGTGGCGACAAAGGCGACCGTACTGGTACAGGAACGCGGTCTGTCTTTGGTCATCAAATGCGCTTTGATCTTTCTCAAGGCTTCCCTTTATTAACCACTAAAAAAGTACACTTTCGTTCAATCGTGATTGAACTATTGTGGTTCTTAAAAGGCGATACCAATGTGCAATATTTACAGGACAACAAAGTCAGTATTTGGGACGAATGGTCAACCGCAGAACAAACTGCGCGTTTTGGTCGCCCAGAAGGTGAACTGGGGCCTGTGTATGGTCATCAATGGCGTAATTTCGGTGCAACAAAAAAAGCCGACGGTTTGTATGAAAAAGATGGTTTTGACCAAATTGCTTGGTTAATCAATGAAATTAAAACCAATCCAAACTCACGCCGTCTGATTGTATCGGGTTGGAATCCACAAGAAGCTGGGCAAGTTGCTCTTCCTCCGTGCCACACTCTATTCCAGTTCTTTGTCCATAACGGCAAACTGTCTTGTCAGCTCTATCAGCGCAGTGCCGATGTATTTTTAGGTGTGCCTTTTAATATTGCCAGTTATGCGCTACTCACCCATATGATCGCGCAAGTCTGCGGTTTAGATGTGGGTGACTTTGTCTGGACGGGTGGCGATACGCATTTATATGCCAACCATTTTGAACAAGCGAAGCTTCAGTTAAGCCGTGAACCTTTAGGGCTGTGCCAACTGAAACTCAATCCAGCGGTTAATGATATTTTCGACTTTAAATTTGAAGATATCGAAATCGTGGGTTATGAATCACATCCCGGGATTAAAGCACCTGTCGCTGTTTAAAATCTTTTACAGAATAAATATCTACTATTCTTAAGCGAACTTAAAAAATCGTAACTATTTAATTTCCTATTTTATAGTTACAATAACTAAATCCCATTTTATTAAGTTAAAGTGGGATTTATTTTGCTTTGCGTTGTTTAAATTTGGCTTGGATTTTAGAGTTATGACTTTCAGTAATTATGAAGTAGTACATGTGGTTGCTATGGACAACCAACAATGTATTGGTAAAGATAACGATCTTCCTTGGCATATTTCAGCAGACTTAAAACACTTCAAAGAAATTACGCAAGGTGGCGTAATTATCATGGGGCGTAAAAATTTCGACTCAATTGGGCGTGCTTTACCTAAACGCGTGAACTGGGTAATTACTCGTAATCCAAACTGGAGTTTTGATGGAGTCAAAGTTGCTCATTCAATTGAGGAAGCTTTAGAAAATTCTATTAAAGACGTTCAATCTTCCGAGAAACCTACAACTATTTTTATCATAGGTGGCGGCGAAATATTTCAACAAACCATTGATATTGCAGACCGTTTAGAGTTAACACATATTAATATAGATGCTATGGGGGATGTCTTTTACCCTGCCATTCCAGCAGCATTTAAAAAAGTGGCGTCAGAACAACATATGGATGACAAAACTGGAATTGCTTTTGAGTTCGCAACCTATCAAAAATAAAGCATATTCTTTTTGCTAAAAGCACGATGCATAACATGATCAAAATAGAATTTTGGCGGGCACTGGGCTTTGGATTACTCCACATCCTGTTTAGTATTTTTGTCTTGTTCAGTTCAATTTGGCTGTGTTTTGCATTGTGGATTCAAGCGCCTTGGGGTTGGTTGGTCAGCCGTATTTTTATTGGGATCTGGATTGCTTTTGCGCTCAGCATTTTAGGCATCTATATCACCCAAAGCTTTTTTGGTCGTCGCCTCGATATCATCTTTTATCTCCTTAGCTTTTTACTGGCGTTGTCTTGGTATTTTAGTTTAGATGCTCGCCAAGACCGCGACTGGCAACCTGAAGTAGCAAAAATCTTGCATTATGAAAAACAAGGCGACCATGTCACCCTTCATAATGTCCGCAATTTCACATGGCACCCAGACGGCTCCTACACTGAACATTGGGATACCCGCTCTTTCAATCTGAATCAAATCACTGGGGTCAATATCATTACCTCATACTGGATGGGGCCGCAAATCGCACATACCTTGGTCAGTTTTGATTTTGCCAATACTGCACCACTGACCTTTTCCATTGAAATTCGCAAAGAGAAAAATGAAGAATTTTCAGCGATTGGTGGTTTTTTTAGAAAATATGAGCTGAGTTTAGTGGCCTCAGATGAGCATGATATTGTGTATACCCGTAGCAATATTCGTCATGAACAAGTCTATTTCTTTCCTGTTCGCCTCGGACAGGCTGAAGGTAAAGCACTGTTTGTAGAGTATTTACATAAGGCAGACGAGCTCGCCAAACATCCTAAGTGGTATAACACCCTCACCAGTAATTGCACCACCTTGGTGTTTGATATGGTTCAAGCCGTTTCACATGACGCTTTACCAACCGACTATCGTATTTTAGCTTCAGGTTATTTACCGAATTATCTGTATGACTTAGGCGCGATTAGTCCACAGTGGGATATGAAAACATGGTATCAAAAAGCCTATATCAACCCACGCGTAAGTAAAGAAATAGAGTTAACCAGTCGTGAGTATTCACAGCTTATTCGTCAGGGTTTACCCGTTGACCAAACACGCTAAAGTCTGCAACGAAAAGCTGCAAGTTAAAACTGGCAATCCAGGACAAAATTTGCTTTGATAGTTCAGACGATACATCAAAATAAGAATCTGATCCCATGTTAAAAAAACTGATTGCAAGCAGTCTTTTAGCGAGTAGCTTAATCATGACTGGCTGCCAAACGACACCACCGCCATCCGACACCATTGAAATGGCCAACATTCAACAGCTTCAGCAACGGACTTGGATTTTGACGCAAATTGGCAATACCGAAATTAAAACAGCACCCAATGAACGTAATATTCCAAGCCTTCAGTTTTCAGCTGATAACCGCATCAGTGGTGCAGATGGCTGTAACCGCATTATGGGCAGCTATACCGTCGGGCGCGATACGCTCACCTTGAGCCAGCTCGCAACCACCCGAATGGCCTGTATCAATAACAGTACTCTCCCGCAACAGTTCCAAGAAGCGCTGGCAAAAGTGACGCATTACCAAGTGTTTGGTAAAACTCTGAAACTGCTCGATCGACATGGCAACTTTCTGCTACAGTTTGGCTCTGCCATTCAACCACGTTAAATTATTTCTATAAAAAAGCCTGTAATCACAGGCTTTTTTAATCTGTAGCAGACAACATTGTACTGCACCAATCAGCCCTTATATAAACAGATATAAACACAATTAGGATTTTAAAATGCAACAAGCACTCTTTGGTGGTGGATGTTTTTGGTGTGTAGAAGCGGTTTATTTAGAGCTTCAGGGCATACTTAAAGTGACCAGTGGTTATGCAGGTGGAGATACCGACAACCCAACGTATGAAGATATTTGTCGTGGCGATACCAACCACGCCGAAGTTATTTTAATTGATTTTGATGAAACTCAAATCAGCTATGCTCAGCTGCTTGATGTGTTTTTTGCCACTCATGATCCTACAACACTCAACCGTCAAGGCAATGATGTCGGCACCCAGTATCGTTCAGTCATTTACTATTTTAATGATGCACAACGTGCTGATGCAGAGCAAGCGATTGACGACTTAAAAGCAGAAGGTATCGATATTGTGACCGAACTCAGCCCTGTACCGACGTTCTATTCGGCTGAAGACTATCACCAAAACTTTTACGCTCGTAACCCATCTCAAGGCTATTGCAACTTTGCCATTCCACCAAAACTGATGAAGCTGCGCTCTAAGTTTCAGGCTTTATTGAAAGACAGCAAATAACTCAATCATTCACCATAAAAAAAGCGACTTCAAGAGTCGCTTTTTTTTAACATCAACTTAGTTATCGCTTACGAAAGCAATATCCGCCAGTCCAGCTTCACTCGCACGAGACATAACTTGTGCGACCATATCGTAACGAGATTCTTTATCTGCACGAAGTTGAACCGTTGGCTTGGTTTCCAACTCACCCGCTTCATTAAAACGCGTTTGTAGTTCTTCCAAACTAATCACTTGATTATCCCAAGCCACTTCGCCTTTTGCATTAATACTCACCGTAATGGCTTTAGGTGGAGGATCTACAATATCAGCCGTCGTTTTTGGTAAAGTTAATGGAATTGATGGGTTGGCAACGGTCGCTGTCACCAAGAAGATGATCATCAAAACCAGCATAATATCGATCAGCGGAATGAGATTCATCTCATTCATGCCAGCATCGTTATCGTCACCCAATTGAAAAGCCATTAAGCTTGACCTCCAACTAAACCTTGTTGAGTCGCTTTACTTTCTACTGCCGCAGGTGCTGAGTCTTGTTGCAACATGGTATCAATGAGCAAGCCGTGTGCTTGGTCTTGAAGCTCATGTGCCAAAGTACGGTTTACACGTGCACAGATGTTATACGCTAACACAGCAGGAATCGCGACAGCTAAACCCAAACCCGTCATGATCAGTGCTTCACCTACAGGAGTTGCAACTTGCGCTAAGCCCGCTTGACCACTTTTACCAACAGCAACCAGGGCATGGAAAATCCCCCATACTGTACCGAACAAACCAACGAACGGTGCAAGCGATGCAATCGTACCTAGAACTGAAACACCTTTCTCAGCATTCGCTTTTTCAGCAGAAATTTGACGAAGGAGTGCTTGTTCTGCAACAGCTTTACGTTGTTCAAAGTTCAATACAGCAAACTTTGATTTTAACTTAGCTAAAGCTTGCGAAAGTTGAGCATAAGCTTGTTGTTTCAATTGACGTGTACCCATGATACGTAAAACAAAGATGGTCCACGTTGCAATCGACATTGCCAACAAGATGAAATACAGTGTTTTACTGACTGCATCAGCATGTTGCCAATAAACTGAAAAGTTCATACTCGAACTCCTGATAAAGTTAGCGTTTTGTATTCAATTCTAAATCAAATGGTTGCTCAGCCCGAATTGGGTAAGCCACACCATTTTCTTTATAAGGTTTAAATTTAGCGCCTTTGACAGCTCTTAAAATCTTTTCATCTAAAGCAGGCACACCACTTGAGCGCGTAATACGGGCATTCACAATCGCCCCTTTTTCATTCGCCTCAATCAGCACCACGACTCGACGGTTTTCACCTTGTAAATCTTGATTACTATAAACTGGTTTTGGAGAGCGGCTCCATTGCACACCTGAACCACCAATCGACACCGACCGCGGTGAAGTATCGGCAGGCTCAGCTTGAGTAACAGGTTTCGCTTGTTCTTGTTTCTCGACAGGCTTTTCGACTTTTTTCTCTGTAATCGTCGTAGTGACTGTCGGTTTTACTGGGGTTTCGGTTGGTTTAACAACCGGTTTAACCACTTCTGCTTTTTTAACTTGTTGAACCTTTTCTACCTTTTTCGGTGGGGTCGGTTGTGGTTTCTCCACAATCTTCACTTCCTTCGGCTTAGTCGGTTCCTTTTTCGGTTCTTCCTTCGGCTTAGGTGGTAGCGGTTTTGGTGGTTCTTGAATTTTAACGAAGCGAACCTTCAAGGGTTCTTTTTCAATCGGTTTGAGTTCAGGAGCTTTCATGTGGTTCACTGCCCACAATACGCCCATATGGCCCACGACAACCGCGATCAAAGCAGCAAGAACTTTCTTTTTCATCGGGTTGGGAGTCTGCATAGGAGAAATAACTGTTGAACTCATTAAAATCGGTGACCTAATTTAAGCGAAGTGGCCACTGGGTTGGTTTCCACTATAACGCTTATCGGTTAGTACAATAAAGTAGCGCAATGATAAATGAGAAGTGTTTTCATTTGCAACTATTAATTTGTCACTTTTTATGGTTTTTTCTAATCGTACTCAAACAAAAAAGGCATACTTAATGTATGCCTTTTTCAGTCTTGCTTGCAACCAATTTTTTATTGGAAAACGACTGTTTTGTTACCATCAACAATAATACGGTCTTCTAAGTGCCACTTCACTGCACGTGCCAAGACGTTACGTTCAACATCCTGACCCAATTCACGTAATTGATCAACCGTAAAGTCATGGTTCACGCGCTCTACATCTTGCTCAATGATCGGACCTTGATCCAGATCCGCAGTGACATAGTGCGCGGTTGCGCCAATAAGTTTTACACCTTTTTCATGCGCTTGCTTATATGGGTTTGCGCCAACAAAAGCAGGTAGGAAGGAGTGGTGAATGTTGATCACTTTCATTTCCCACTTCTCGACAAATGCTTCATCTAGAATTTGCATATAACGCGCAAGTACCAATAAATCATTGCCTTGCATTAATTCATCAATTTCAGCATAAGCTTCGCGTTTATTGTCCTTCGTTACAGGGACAACTTCAAACGGAATACCAAAGTTCTCAACCGCTTCACGTAAAGTTTCATGGTTAGAAATCACTTTGGTAATTTCGCACGGCAAACCACCACGCGCATGACGCCATAATAGCTCAAGTAAGGCGTGGTCTACTTTAGACACCAAAATCCCGACTTTTTTCACGTCGCTGACCAGCGCCAAACGCCATTGCATTTCATAACGCTCTGCTACATTTGCAGCAAAAGTTTGAGTAATGCTTTCTTTACGAGACTGTAAATTGTCTAGTTCAAACTCAACACGCATAAAGTAACGTCCGCCCTGAGCTTCAGTCGCGTATTGATCAAGCGCAGTAATATTCGCGCCTTGATGATACAAAAAGCTCGATACAGCTTGCACGATCCCTGGCTTATCTTCACAAGTAATCAGTAAACGTGCCGTGTTAGCAGTTGTCATATTCATGTCAGTTTAAATCAGTAAAATGAAAATCAAGCCGAGTATTCTAGCGCTTTTTACTCAGCTGTCAAAACACCTTATGGCTTATCATCCGATTTAAATGACGCCAAGCTCGAAAACAGTTCAGACGGCCCCATCGTATCCAACAACCGCTCATACGTCTCACGACTTTCACCACGCAAATAGGCCCCTTCTAAGAACACCATTTGACGCAGTGCCTGCCAAACCCACTTTTCTTCTAATGTATTGGAGTCAGTGATATGACCCGACATATAAAGGAAGTTGGTCCAGTTGGTCAGTACAATCCATAAATTGATAATCAGGGCTTCAATTTCTGACGACGTCATTTGCATCAGACCGGCATCAACAAAGGCCTGATAGATCTTTTGCCCTTGTTGCATCACCTGCCCTGCAAAACGTGGATACATCTTGCGGAAGTCTTCATTGTTTTCAACCAAATGATAGACATCACGGTGTAAAAAGCGATAAGCCCACAACTGGCTGCTTAGCACCTGAAAATAACGAATTTTATCATTAGCATCTAACAGACGGTCATCGGGCAAAGCCAGCATCTGTAGCGTTTCGCCTTGATACTGTTCCATGAGCTCTTTGATAATTTCACTTTTATTGCGAAAGTGATAATACAAATTGCCCGGGCTCATATTCAATTCAGCTGCAATATGATTGGTCGTAACAGAACGTTCTCCACGCTCGTTAAAAAGCTGCAAACTGAGTTGCAAAATACGTTCTTTGGTTTTCAACGTTTTAGTTTGAGACATCCTAAAATAACCATTCATTCAGAGCATTAGAAGACTAACACATAAAGTAACTTGACTAATTAGAGCAATTACTCTAAAAATTAAACATAAATTGAAATTTGAAATGGTAGTGCGGCATGAACAGTCAAACAAAAACAACTTCATTGACACCACATTCTTATGATATTCAGCACCTACATGATGTGCTTGAACAGCAAAAGCACGCTTATTTACGTTATCCATTGCCAACCGCAAAAGAGCGTATTGACCGTTTGGCACGACTTAAGCGTATCTTAGTTAAGTATCAAGATCAATTTGCAGAGGCAATTAATCAAGACTACGGCAACCGTTCCACCAGTGAAACCAAAATTGGGGAATTACTCACCTGCCTTGAACACATCAAATATTATAGCAAGCATTTAACCACGTGGATGAAACCCTCGAAACGTCACGTTTCCATCATTCACCAGCCGGCTAAAGCATGGGTGCAATATCAACCTTTAGGTGTGATCGGCATTATTACCCCATGGAACTATCCTCTATTACTCTCGATTGGACCCTTAATTTGTGCTTTGGCGGCAGGTAACCATGCCATGATCAAGATTTCTAGTTCATCGGGTAACTTTGGTCGCATCCTTGAAAAAGCGCTCTCTGAAGCCTTCCCTCAAGAATTAGTTTCCGTGACCAATGGCGGTGGTGCGATCTCGGATGCCTTTTGTCGTCTGGCTTTTGACAAACTGATTTTCACAGGTTCAACCAATGTCGGTAAAACCGTCATGTCTGCTGCGGCAGAGAACCTCGTTCCATTGATCCTCGAACTTGGCGGAAAATCACCAGTATTAGTACATCCTTCTATTCATTTACGGGATGTTGCACAGCGGATTGCTGCAGGTAAACTGTGGAATGCAGGTCAAACCTGTGTGGCACCTGACTATATGTTCTTGCCTAAAGGTAAAACTGCCGAGTTCATTGAACACTTCCGCGAGTGTGTGGAAGAGATGTATCCTGACATTCTGCATAATCCAGACTACACTTCAATTATTAATGACCGCCAATACAACCGCTTGCAAGGTTATCTTGAAAATGCACGTGAGCATGGAGCACAAGTGGTTGAAATCAACCCAGCCCATGAAACCTTCTCCAATACACGTAAAGTGCCCCCTACACTGTTAACTGGCGTCACGCCTGACATGCGTATTATGCAAGACGAAATCTTTGGACCACTGCTGCCGATCATGGAATATGATCAAATAGACGATGTTATCGAGTTTATTAATAGCCGTCCGCGTCCACTTGCATTATACTACTTCGACTTTGATCAGGCGCGTGCAGATTATGTTGCACAGCGTACTCATTCAGGGCATTTCGGACAAAACACGGTTTTGACCCATGTCGCACAAGACGATTTACCATTTGGTGGCGTTGGTGCATCAGGTATGGGGAAATATCATGGTCCAGAAGGTTTCTTCAGTTTGTCGCATGAACGGTCAGTGATGTCGAATCCCAAGTTATATAGCTTGAAATTCATTCTCCCACCGTTTAACAAACCAATTCACAAGTTGATTTCAAAGACCCTTCTTCGCTAAATGATCAAGGCATGACCTATCGCACGGGTTCATGCCTAGTTTTAATGAAAATCGCTTGTCTTTTAAGCGCATTTTTGGTATAAAACGCCCCTTGAATGATTTCATCCGTTTACTTAATAACTAGCGCACAATCGGTGCTGTCTAGCAATGGAGTTCACCATGTCTAAGGTTTGCCAAGTTACCGGCAAGCGTCCAGTCGTTGGCAACAACGTCTCGCACGCCAATAACAAAACCAAACGCCGGTTCGAGCCGAACCTGCATCACCACCGTTTCTGGTTAGAAAGCGAAAAACGTTTCGTACGTCTTCGTCTAACTACAAAAGGTATGCGTATTATCGACAAATTGGGTATCGAGAAGGTTGTTGCTGACCTACGTGCTCAAGGTCAAAAGATCTAAGGAGTCTGAACAATGCGTGATAAAATTCGCCTAGTTTCTACTGCTGGTACAGGTTATTTCTATACCACAACTAAGAACAAACGTACTATGCCGGAAAAAATGGAAATCAAAAAATTTGATCCAAAAATCCGTCAACACGTAATCTTCAAAGAAGCTAAAATTAAATAATTTTAGTTTTTTGGAAAAAACGACCTGCTTTAGGTCGTTTTTTTTTGCTTTTTTTTCGTTCGACTTGTTAAACTTTTAATCTCTTTTGGCACCTTTTGTGCTTTGCTTCTTTTTCACCCTTAACTTTTGCTTAAGGAGTTTTTAGTGCCTCATGACGTAGATCTCATTATATTACTTGCTGTCGGTTTTGGGCTCGCGCTCATTTTCGGCTATCTTGCCGTACGCTTACGCCTTCCCCCACTCATTGGTTATCTGATTGCGGGTATCATTATTAGTCCCAATACCCCGGGTATTGTCGCGGACATTCATCTAGCGAACCAATTGGCTGAACTTGGGGTCATGTTCCTCATGTTTGGTGTGGGCATGCATTTTTCCCTCAATGACTTATTACAAGTTCGACGCATTGCACTGCCTGGTGCTATTTTACAAATTGCTGTCGCGACCCTGCTCGGAATAGGCGTCAGTATGATCTGGGGTTGGAGTTTTGGCTCTGCCTTGGTCTTCGGCTTAAGCCTGTCCTGTGCCAGTACAGTGGTATTACTCAAAGCACTGGGAGACCGTGGTCTACTCAATTCGGTCAACGGTAAAATTGCCGTAGGTTGGCTCTTGGTTGAAGATCTGGTCATGGTCTTGGTGCTGGTACTCTTACCCGCTACAGCAGTGCTACTCGGTGGAGAGGCCCTTGCAGGCGGTGCTGATGATAACATTTGGCTTACCTTAGGCATCACCTTACTTAAAGTGGTAGGTTTCATCGCTTTTATGCTGATCATCGGGAAACGTCTTGTTCCAATGATCATGCAATTTGTTGCTCGACTTGGTTCACGTGAACTGTTTACCTTAACCGTGGTGGCTGCTGCGGTCTCAATCGCCTTTGGCGCGTACAAAATTTTCGGTGTTTCCATGGCACTGGGCGCTTTCTTTGCCGGGATGGTCGTTAAAGAGTCTGACTTTAGCCACCGCGCCGAAGAAGAAACTCTCCCTCTACGTGAAATTTTTGCCATTTTGTTCTTTGTTGCAGTGGGCATGTTATTTGACCCACGCATCTTAGTGGAACAACCTGTGCATGTGCTTGCAGTCGTTGCAATTATTATGATCGGCAAAACCATTGCCGCTATGGCACTGGTGCTCTTTTTTCGCTACCCCATCAATACGGCACTCACCGTCGGTGCTTCACTGGCACAAATTGGTGAGTTTTCCTTCATCTTAGCCACACTCGGGGTTTCACTTAAACTATTGTCCCTAGAAGGGCAAAACCTAATTTTGGCAGGAGCACTCATCTCCATCACCTTAAACAGTTTTGTGTTCTCCGCAATTGAGCCTGTACAACGCTGGATTCGTGAGCGCTCGCATCTAGCACGCTTACTGGAACGTAGTGGTGACCCATTGGCAATGCTACCTGATGAAGTTTCACAAGACTATTTACGTGATCAAGTGGTGATTGTTGGGCATGGTGAAGTTGGCCGTCGCATTACCAAACAATTGATGGCTGAAGACATTAAAGTAGTGATTGCGGAAGAAAACCGTGAAATTGTAGAAAACCTGCGTGAAAAAGGCATTGCGGCTGTTTCTGGGATGGCGACAGACCCTGGCGTACTGATTCAAGCCCATATTCAACATGCGCGCCTGTTGGTACTTTCCCCGATGGATATTTTAGATATTCATAAAATCGTGGATATTGCCAAAACCCTCAATCCTGAGATTCAGGTTTTGGTATGTGCGGAAAGCAAAGAAGAAGCCGAAGTGATTCGCCGCGATCAAATTGGTGAAGTTTATTTTGCAAAAGAGGAAATGGCGAAAAATATGAGCAATCATATTTTAAATCAAATTCAGATTGCACATCATCAAGCACCCACCCACTAACCAACCAACACTGGATACAAAAAACGCACTGTTCAGTGCGTTTTTTCTTATTCGGCTTAGCTGAAGAACTGTGGCTTTTCGTCCACCACTTCCGCTTGCCACTCGCCTACTTGTTTTTCAAGTAAGCCGTATAAAGCCGCTTGCACCATCTGCTGAGCAACGACTGTTGTCTGGTCGCCCAATAATGCTTTGAGCTCTTCATTAAACTGGATCGTGACTAAAGGCGCACTCTCCGAACCTGCGTTACGTAGTGCGAGCTCACCACCTTCAAGTTGAACCAATTCTAAAATGGCTTCTTGATTTCCAAATAATTCTTTCAATTGTTCTATAGACATATTTCCTCCATGTTCAACATGGTGGCAAAGGCAGTTGCACTTTGCTTCGCTTAGACTTATTGATATAAGGACAAATTTTCAAACTTCAAGCGCTGGTCATCGCTTTTAGAATTCAACCATCTCATTCCGAAAGCCATCGATCAACGCCGTTAAGTCTCGATGCCACTCACGTAAAATTTTGGTATCGGGTAACCATGCCTGAGGGGTTTGAGTTACTTTGATGATCAGATTCGATGAAGTTTCTGACTCAGGTTCAGGTGTACTCGGCTCTGGCGCATACTGACACAAGCGATAAGCACGTTTTAACTCGGCAATGAAACCTTCTTTCGACAGTTGTTGCATCACAGTCACTTCAGGCGAGACTTGGCCTTTAGCTGCCATATGCTCTTCTATGGACTTCAAGGTCGGGGTAAAGTCATTTAAGCGGTAGTAACGGACCAACTCTTGTAGAAACGCAAGCACCGCGCCATGCAAGTGAAACACAGCAGCCTCACGGTAAGCCTGAGCTTGTTGCACATGATCAATTTGTTCTGCTTGTTGACATGAAAGTCGAGCAAAGTAGAGTTTTTGGTTAGTGCGATCAGCATGGTAACGGGCAACACGAGTCATGAAGGGTGTTCCTAAGTTTTGGCGTTTATAACAATTCTAAGAGTAATCTTTCTATACAGCAGTGCATAATAAAAATTATGCATGATCTATTTCAATAAAATAAATCTTTCTTTTTGCTATGACAGGCATCGAAATATGGATTGGACGCACATTTGTGAGTACCCAAGCCCAATATCCCTCTTCCGAATATGATGCCATCGCCGAATCAAGCTCATCTTCTCTCCATGAGTGAATCGACTCAACATCAACCATAGCAACAGCATACCCCCAACTCTTCATCGTCCTCGTGGGTTAAATAGTGCTTATTTTCCACAATAATCAAATCTTTGAGCGGCCATTGCTCTAGTCGCCAAGAACGGATCTCTAAGGTTTTATTTCCTTGAGAAATTTGTCGTCCCATCGGTGCAACAATCGATAAAGCTGGATAGATTTTTTTCATTTTATCCCATAAAAAAGGAGCATCCATTGCTCCTTTTTTACTTATGCTTCTGGCTTCTCAGGCTTATCTTCCGCCTGTTTGACGCGAATACCAGTGCCATGTAAACGTAGTGTATTAAGACCTTTAATGGCTTTAATCGCTTCACGTGCATGCGGCATTTCAACAAAAGCAAAACCTTTCGATTTACCTGTTGCTGCATCAAGGATTAAATTACATGATGCAACTGTGCCATATTGCTTAAATAATTCAAGCAGTTCAGCTTCAGCCACTGTACGCTCTAAATTACGAACTAAAATTTTCATCTTACAACCTTCAAAAATAGGCAAAATCATCAAAAAGCAATCGCCTACGCTACTTTCTGAACATTGCACAACAAATACCACAATGTAATCTGTTTAGTTTAATCGAGATTAATCCCAAAATCTAAATTAATCGATTGGCGCTCAATTAAAGCACTCTTTACCGTTTGCTGACGAGGCTTATGATGGGTTTCCATGCTACACAAATTTCGGGTCAGATCATTTAAAAAGTAGCTTTCAACTTTACGCCCTTGCTCATCAATCACGTCTCGTGCCCATAGACTTAAATTTTGCTTGGTTAAAATCAGCTCATTCTGAGCACGGGTCAGTGCCACATATAAGACCCGACGCTCTTCTTCGACATCACTAAAATCACCTTGGGCACGTGCATGTGGATATTGCCCTGGGGTGACATTGACGACATAACAGACCTTTTGCTCTGTGCCTTTGGCCGAGTGAATGGTAATCAGGGTGACGACATCACTATCGGACTGGCGTTCGATTTCAGAAATCGACACAGGATCAAGCACATATTCCTCTAGAAACTCACTCAATTGGGTATGTTTAGAAGCCAATTGCTTCACCAGCTCAAAGTCACCTTGGCGTCGGTTCCAGTCTTTTTTATAATTTTCAGCCAATTGTGCTTCAATCGCTTGAATACCTAAACCGACGCAAGCCTGTACTTCCTGTTTCAGTACCGTCATTTGCTTCATGATCAGCACAGTTTCAGCAGGAATCCGTCCAAATTTTTCTAATTTATCAAAAATCAAATCAAACTCAGGCTCCAGTAAAAGTTGCTGAGCAAGACGGCTTGCACCGACATCTCCCACCCCATTCCACAAGGTAAGAAAACGCATCCATGCAATATCATCCAGAGGATTGGCAATCACGCGCAACAAGCTCAGTAAATCTTTCACATGCGCGGTTTCAAGCAGTTTCATGCCCCCAATAAAGCGATAGGGGACATTGGCTGCAATACATGCTGCCTCAATATGCCGTGCTGCAAAGCTAGAACGGACCAAAACCATATGATCCGACCATATACTGCCTTGTAAGTAATGGCGCTCTTTAATGTCGATCGCAATCCATTTTGCTTCATCAAACTCATTTGGGAAAATGTGCATGCGAGGCTTCACGCCCTCACCCCGATGAGCATCTAGGCGTTTGTTATATTGAATCTCAGATTGATCGAGCAGCCAATTTGAAAGGTCTAAAATTTCTTGGGTTGAACGATAGTTTTGCTCCAATTTAAACACCTGAGCATTCGGCACACGGTCTTTAAAATGGTGAATATTTTCAAAATCTGCCCCACGGAAACCATAAATCGACTGTGCATCATCACCCACGCAGAACAGGCTCACTTTGTCTTTAAGGGGCTCAAGCAAGGCCCACTGCAAAGGGTTGGTGTCCTGCATTTCATCGACCAGCATGTGTTTGCAGAGCGATGCCACATAGTCGGCTAAACCGTCTGACTGGTCGAGTGCTGAGGCCACGATCGCAAGAATATCGTCATAATCTAAAAAGCTACGGGCACGCTTACGTGTCTCGTACTCTTTCATGATTTCCGCAATTTGATCTTTAAAAGCCAAATGCTCAGGATGCTGTTTTTCTAAGGCATCACTCAGCTTCTGACGCGTATTTCGTGCAAAAGAATACAGATCACACAGTTCTTGCGGTTTAGGCAGCTGATTGGGATTTTTCTTATCATCTTTCCCACGAATCAGGCGGAACATCATCAGCTGATCATCACGATCAATAATTGAAAACTGCTCTAAACCAAAGGCTTTCGGTACACGGCGCAGCAGATACATACAAAAAGTATGAAAAGTAGAAGCACGCAGCCCTTTTGCCTGCTCACCTAAAGCCAGCTCCACTCGCGCCACGATCTCACTGGCTGAACGACGGGTAAAGGTTAAAATCTGAATTTGGTTGGCAGGAATCCCTTGATCAATTAGGTACGCCGCTCGTGCCACAATGGTTTTCGTCTTGCCACAGCCAGCCCCTGCGAGCACCAGACTGTGTTGCGACTCAGTCGTGGCAGCTTGTTTTTGTTGCGGGTTTAATTCATCAATTAGGCTGGCTAAACTCATAATCACTCATCAATTCGTGGATGCTACTAGTCTAACAAATCTATGACGTCAATATGAGGCTCCAGCAATGATTATCCATTTCTATCTAAAATACACCTTCAAATCTAGGGCTAAGACCTCATGCTCGAATCGCTTGCTGCCTCAAATATTTAAAATTAAGCTTGCTCAGTATGATTTAAAAGCAAAAGTCGAGTGATATCCTCACAACTGTTTTGCAAATTCTGTTCTGCATTTTTCAATGCTGTTGCTAAATCGCAGTCAGGTTCATTAATCGAAACAATTTGACTAAACCCTTCATCAAATAATGCCTCAATATCCTCCCCGACATGTCCAGCAAAGGCAATCACTGGTTTATTCAACTGCTTGGCTAACTGAGCCACCGCCCACGGCGTTTTGCCAAACTTGGTTTGGAAGTCGATACTGCCTTCACCCGTGAAAACATAATCGGCTTGCTTTATTTTCTCCGCCAGTTGAGTTTGCTCAATCACCCACTTCGCGCCAGACTGGAGCTTAGCGCCTGTAAAAGCCATCAAACCAAACCCTAACCCACCTGCGGCGCCTGCCCCTGCGACATTCCGTATCTGTAGATTAAGTTGTGTTTCCACCACATCCGCAAAGTGACTCAAACTTTGATCTAACTGCTCAACCATCTCTGCACTCGCCCCTTTTTGCGGACCAAACACATACGAAGCGCCTTGCATGCCACACAGCGGATTAGTGACATCGGAGGCAATCAAAACTTGAATCTTTTGCAAGCGTGGGTCTAAAGCCTGCATATCGATCTGTTCAATATCTCGTAAATGACCACCACCAACGGGCACGTCCCGCCCTTGTGCATCTAAAAACCTTATTCCAAGTGCTTGTGCCATGCCACTGCCTGCATCATTGGTGACACTGCCTCCAAGTGCCAAAATAATTTTGGACACGCCTAGATCCAATGCATGCCGAATCATTTGCCCCGTTCCCAAAGTCGTAGTCAGCAATGGATTTCGCTGTGCGGGCTCAAGCAGATGAATACCATTAGAATAACAGCCGTTTGCCCGCCATCAAATAAGCCCCAATACGTTTTCACTCGTTGTGATGGCAAGGGCCCCGTTACTTCACATTCGACTTTTTGGCCTGCTAAAGATGTTAATAAAGCATCGACTGTGCCTTCGCCGCCATCGGCCATGGGTACATGTATACATACAGTATCAGGGATTATATTTTGAATCCCGCGCTGCATCGCCACACAAGCCTGTTCTGCTGTCATACTTTCTTTAAAAGAATCAGGCGCTAAAATAAAAGTTGTCATCATCCATCATTTTTTAGAAAATTTAATTTATTAATAACACGATTGATAAATTTCCCGCCCGCATTTTTCTCTTTTCATTGTCCTTGGCACAGTTCGTTATCATTGAAGTTGAGTACATTTCGATAAAGTTAAAATAGCCTCAATGATTTTTTAATTTTAAACATAGAAGAGCTTTACTGTGCTGTCACCAAAACGACCACCTTAGTTCATTTGGTTTTAATGCATAAATTAAACAAAGTGCAAATCAATTAGCCGATAAAATCATCACTAAACATTCAACGCTCTTAAAAAAAATAGGTGATGTATGCAACGTATCAATTTGGGAAAAGCCGCACCTGAACTGTATAAAACAGTATTAGAACTCGAAAATTTATCCATGCAAAAAGTCCAACAAGCAGGTCTTGAGATTGGGTTTTCACACTTGCTGAAACTAAGAGCCTCACAGATTAACCAATGCGCGTTCTGTGTGCGTATGCATACACAAGATGCCATGAAAGCAGGTGAATCAATCGAACGGATTGCCCTCATCAGTGCATGGCAAGAAAATGGATATTTTTCCGAAAAAGAACGCGCTGCGCTAATTTTAATTGAAGAAATTACACTCATTGCCCAGCAGCATTTCCCCGATTCGGCGTATCAAGAAGCAGCAAAAACCTTATCCGATGCAGAAGTTGCCGCTATTGAATGGATCGCGATTGTGATTAACACGTGGAATCGTATTGCGATTTCAAGTCAATATGCCGTCAATCCATAAGCCTGCCATTCAGCTTTACACATGATATAAAGCACACGAAAAAAGGGAGCCTGCATGAGGCTCCCTTTATTTTTTAATCATGCTTTATTCAGATTGGCTTGCTGGTGGAATCTGCTTAATGGCTGCCGCTAGAGTCAGATAATTAATCCCTTGGAATAAAATATCAAAAGCAAGGAATAAGCCCAGCACCCAAAATGGAGCATCTGGTGTGGTTAAAATCATAATGCCCGCCAGCAGGGTTAAAACACCAGAAAAAAGTGTCCAGGCCCAACCTTGGAATGCTCGAAATAAGATTGCATTAAAGATACGAATGACCCCTGCAATAATCAGGAAAACCGCCAAAACACTGGTCAAAACAATGGCTGTTTTCACAGGTGTGCTAAATGCATAATACCCCGCAACCAAATACAACACACCAAACAGTGCCCATAACCAGCGAAAGCCACCCTCAAAAATTTTAAAGGCTGCGATGAAGTGTAGAACACCACCTATCATCATCAGCACGCCAAAGATAAACACTACGGATAAGGTGGCAAAAGGCAAAGCGGCCAAAAGAACGAAACCAAACAACACCAGTAAAATTCCTAAACCCAAATACCATTTACGATTTTCATGGAGTTGATGGCGAACTAAATCATTACCGACTGTTTTCATCTTCTTCTCAAGTTTGATTTTCGTTCACTTAGTTTTAACATGTTTTGCAGCGAACTTGTAGGCTTGTGTTTATCCACACAATCAATCCATGCTGTGGATAAACACAGCATTATCCACAGTTACTTTTTCCACCCAATTTCAATCGCAGTGATTTCATTCACCAATGTTTCATCAATCGATTCAGGCATTTTACTCTGTGTTTGTGAGGTTGGAATGTGCCCGGCCATTAATTCAGCTTTGGCTTGAGGGAACAGTGGTTGTTGATTTGGATAAGCATAACCCGCAGGATACATCGGCTGTCCTGTGGCTAAGTCGTATTTATCACTGGCACCAAAGGCATGTAAAAGTTCATGTGCAAGCACGACTTTGTTTTGTTCGGTTTGCTTGTTAGATGCAAATAAATTCACCGAACCGATGCGACCTTTTTGCAAAGCTGTCGAGTGTTTCAGCTCTTTGGTCAGTGCTGGGTCATAATAGTTCAAATACAAAGTAACAGTTGGTGCACCATCTGAACCTTGATGGTTTTTCCATGCATAATAACGGAACTTTAAACTCCACAAGACCGTATCCAATAAACTTGCCTGCTCAGGCACTTTCGGCGGTAGCTGTTTGAGTTCGCGCCCAAGTTGGAAATAAATCGCAATCGGTTGGCCGCGATATGTCGCCGACATCTGCTCTAAATAACCTTGTACCCCTTTTAAGTTCGCAGGCGTCAATTGCTGTATATATTGCTGAGTTGTGCCTTGCCCATCTGCATTAACTGGATGCAGTAATACAATAATGGGCTTGTTCCAATCTTGGTTCTGATCCCTGTAAGCATTCACAGCGACCACCAATAAAATCAGCAGCAAGATTAAAATACGAAGTTTTTTCCACATATTAAGAGACGCTCTGCTTTTTCATTTTTCTTAAATACATTTGGCTTCCATTCATTTTAGTCTCAAAAATACCTAAAGCTTTAACTAAACTAGATAATTTATCAAAACCATAGTTTCTGGTATCAAAATCAGGTTTCACAGCATTAATATAACCACCTACTAACCCTAAATACGCCCAGCCACTATCATCCGAATTATCTTTAACTGCTTTATAAATCAAATTTAAGGTTGCCCTATCAACTGTTTCTGGAATAATTCTTTCTTTGGGTTGGATTGCTGCTTTTTGATCAGTTGCTTTCAAGGTTTCTACTATTTTTTTGGCCGTAGATTCAGAAAGGAACTCATCTTCAATATTTTTAAGATCACTATCTGAAATTAAATTTTCTATATAAATGAATTTATCACAAGCTTTCTTAAAAGCCTCTGGAGTTTTCTTTTTCCCAAATCCATAAACACTTAAGCCATTTTCACGGATACGAGATGCTAAAGGGGTAAAATCACTATCGCTAGAAACGATACAAAAACCATCCAAGGCCCCAGCATAAAGTAAGTCCATCGCATCAATAATTAAAATCATATCTGTAGCATCTTTACCTTTTGTATAGGCAAACTGCTGAACTGGCGTGATTGCATGAGGTAAGAGAACCTCACGCCAATTTTTCAAAGTGTCGCTGCTCCAATCACCATACACACGCTTGACACTGGCAATACCATATTTAGCTACTTCTTCAAGTACTGATGGAATTGCACTAATAGATGAATTATCAGCATCAATTAGCACTGCAAATTTTTTTGTTTGTATTTCCACATACACCCCAAATATTATGATTATTTGAGAATCATTTTGACATAAAAAATGCCCACCAAAGTGAGCATTTCTTGATTATTTCTAAGCAATTAAAACTTAAGCTTCAACCCATTTTCCATCATTGAACACCAATGACCATTTGGTTTGCTTACCTTCAGGCGTTTCAGAACCAATATATTGCGCTTGATTCTTACGGCTAAATTTCACCAAAGTTGGATTCCCTTCAGGGTCAACATCAGGTGCTTGCAAAATAAACTGATACTTCGGATCGAGCTGATCGGCAACACTACGAAGTTCCGAAACTTTTGGTGCACGTGTTTCACGTACTTTCGGGAACTTACTTGCCGCCAAGAATAAACCAGCCGCCCCATCACGTAATACAAAAAAGTCATCATGCTTAGTTGAACGTAAATGTTCCATCTTAATCGGGTCTACACGCGGAGGTGCAGGCTGACCACTTTTTAAGACTTTACGCGTGTTATCACAGCTTGAGCAAGCAAAATAAGGACCAAAACGACCCGTCTTCAGCTGCATTTCCCCATCACACTTGTCACATGGAATGGTTGGGCCATCATAACCTTTGATTTTGAACTCACCTTCTTCAAGCTCAAAACCAGCACAGTCTGGGTTATTACCACAGACATGTAGCTTACGACCACCATCGATCACATAGCTGTCCATCGCAGTTTCACAGATTGGACAGCGTTTTTTCGACATCAAATCTGCTGTTTCTGCTGCGTCATCATCAGAAAGTGCGGCAAGTGATTCAACTGGTGTTAAGTTCAACGTGCCTTTACAACGCTCTTTCGGCGGTAAGTTATAGCCCGAACACCCTAAGAAGACACCTGTGGTTCCCGTACGAATCTGCATTGGACGGTCACATTCTTTACAATGAACCGCTTCCACCTCTACAGGTTGATTGCGGCGCATACCGCCTTCACCTTGCGCATTGGTCAGACGTTTTTTAAAGTCGCCATAGAAGCTGTCGAGCAATTCTTTCCAATTGCGTTCGCCATCAGCCACTTTATCGAGCTGACCTTCTAAGTCCGCGGTAAAGTCATAGTTCATGAGGTTATTGAAACTTTCATCTAAACGATCAGTAACAATCTCACCCATTTTTTCAGCAAATAAACGACGGTTTTCCAGTTTGACATAACCACGGTCTTGAATGGTCGAGATAATCGCCGCATAGGTCGATGGTCGACCAATGCCCTTTTTCTCAAGCTCTTTCACCAATGACGCTTCAGTAAAACGTGCAGGTGGCTTGGTAAAGTGTTGCGATGGATCTAATTTTTCAAGCGTCAGGATTTCACCCACTTTCACCGCAGGCAATAACACATCATCGTCCGACTTGTTTTGACCACGGACTTTAGTGAAACCGTCAAAGACTAAGGTGCGACCTTTGGCTTTAAGTTCAACACCGTTGGCATCCACTAAAATAGTCGATGACAAGTATTCTGCTGGTGTCATTTGACACGCGACGAATTGACGCCAGATCAAATCATACAAACGTTGTGCATCACGTTCCACACCCACCAAACTGTCGCCTTTTAACGCCACATTCGATGGACGAATAGCTTCGTGGGCTTCTTGTGCACCGGCTTTGTTACCATAGCGGTTCGGCTTAGCAGGCAGATATTTCGCACCAAACTCGGTATCAATATGATGACGTACCATATTCACCGCATCGTCACTCAAAAAGGTCGAGTCGGTACGCATATAGGTAATAAAACCCGCTTCATACAAACGCTGCGCCAACATCATGGTTTTCTTCACAGAAAAACCCAGACGTGTACTGGCTGCTTGTTGTAAAGTCGAGGTGATATACGGCGCGCTCGGATTCACCTTGGTCGGTTTATCTTCACGTGCTGAAACTTTGTAATCTGCGTCTTTAATGAGCTTTAGTAAAGCATCGGTATCGGCTTTATTACGTAGCTTTAAGGCTTTACCTGCTTGTTTGACGGCTTCTAAACGAATCTCATCGGTCTGCGACTTAGTGTCTGCAAAAACTTGCCAGTATTCTTCGGGAATAAACGCACGAATTTCACGCTCACGCTCAACCACCAGTTTAACTGCGACAGACTGAACACGACCTGCCGATAAACCACGAGCAATTTTTTCCCAAAGTAAGGGCGAAATCATAAAGCCGACGACGCGGTCTAAAAAGCGGCGTGCTTGTTGCGCATTAACTTTATCGATATCAAGGCGAGCTGGATGCTTGAATGCATCTTGGATGGCATTTTTGGTAATTTCATTGAACACCACACGTTGATAACGTGAGTCATCCCCACCAATCACTTCTTTTAAATGCCAAGCAATCGCTTCCCCTTCACGGTCCAAGTCCGTTGCGAGATAGACCTCGTCAACTTGCGAAGCAAGCTTTTTCAGTTCAGCAACCACATGCTCTTTGCCAGGAAGCACTTCATAATGTGCTTTCCAGTCATGCTCAGGATCAACCCCCATACGATTGACCAGTGCATTTTGTGCTTTTTCAGCTTTCTGAGCATCGGTCAGTTTGGTTCGTGTTGCTGGCTTCTTTTCTGCGGTCTTACTAGAACCACCTGTAGGTAAATCACGCACGTGACCCACAGATGACTTCACAATGTAATTCGAGCCTAAATATTTATTGATTGTTTTCGCTTTTGCAGGCGACTCCACAATCACTAAAGCACGCTTTTTCCCAGCCTCAGGAGAATCTGCTGTAGTACTTTTGGATGTGGACCGAGGAGCTTTCGCCATATTAACCGTTAATCCTGTTTCAATGGGTCTGTAAAATTAAAGTTCAGCCAAAGACTGTAAATATGCTTTAATGGCATCTAACTGGGTTGCTCTTAAGTCAGAATGCTCATCCCAATAGAGTCCCACGCAGTTTGCTTGCATATCAATAGCATAAATACCCTTTAATTCAATGGGTAAATGTTTAAACTTGTCATCACCTGTAATGAGTTCAAGCTGTTGATCAACAACGCGAGCGCGCATTAAAGGTAGGCGTGCTTCTGGAATCAGTACACTGTAGTACGCCACCATGCTGGCACGGTTTTCCGAAGCCATCGGTATTTTCGTCCAGTCAGGTGCTGCGACTAAACGCGGGTGTAAACCCATCTTGCGCGCTTTATCACGCATTTCACCTAAAGCTTTTTCTCTTGGACTTACACGAAGTCCAAAAATCGAGCCGAGGATGAATAAGATGATAAATCCGACAACCCAAATTCCAGTATTTTCCATAGCACAACCTTTTTATTCCTTTATTAGAGTTGCATAAGCACAATATAAAACGCAAGTTTGAACGATAAAATTAATTTAAGAACATTTCATGACTATATAGAACTTCATGTCCATTCCAGTAAATATAGCCTTTATCGAGTAACTCTTTCAGTAACATACGTACATCTGACTTCGGAAACATTTGCTCAAGCAAATCACGTAGTGCATAGATATCTTTGGGTTTATTGGTTTTTAACTCGCGTAGTTTTCGTGCGACCTCAAGCTGTACAGGGTCAATCTGTGCAAAGTTTTTAAACAACTCTTGTTGCGCGGACTGCGTATCTACAGTTGGTTCAAGCTTATCCACGACACTGTCTTTTTGCAGTTGCTGTAGCGCTTGTTGCATGCTTTGTGGCTGTGAAATTGGGTCTTGTTCATCTAAATTCAGTGCCAACCACTGCTTCAACACTTTTTTACGAAAGCGAATCTGCTCATCATAGCGTTTGATGATTTTGAGATTAATCAACATCCCCACTACCCGCTGCGTCTTTTCAGGTACGAGTTGCAAAATATTACTTATTGAGTTTTTTAGACCGTTCAATGTGTTCGGCTTACCTGACATTTTCCCCAAAGCATCACAATATTTTTTGACCATTTTTAAATAAGGCTGATTTTTGATGCTGTCTAAACTGGGAAGATGACGTTGACTTGGTAACGCTTCAGACTGAATGAGGATCAAATTGCTCTGAATATCCGAAGATTGCATTAAGTCCAAAAGTATTTCTGTTGTATTGACCGCAGAGATAATTTCAACCTGCGTCTCTGGCTCAAGCAAAGCCATTAACTGCCCCACCACCACGGCATATTCGAACTCTTTTTGCTCGGCTTTGGGCGTGTCTAAAATCACCACTTGACCACTACTGATCCAAGCAGCCAGTTCCGTCAAATCTTGCAATGCATACTCAAATTGACCTTGGCAATGAAACAAATACAAAGTCGGATAATGCTCCACAATCTCGCGCAACAATTTGGCCGTCGGAACATTATTTTCAAGGTCAAGAAGAACAACTTTTTGAGTCATAGGACAGTTTTTATGGGATGCACCAGAAAGCGGGTATTAGAGTAGGAACTGCATCAAAGGTCAAATGATTTCGTCAGTCAAATCGAGCTTTGAGTTGGGTAAAACAAAAAAAGAGACAAGACTCAGCAATATCCACAACCCACATCACAGCTTTTTTTAGCCCCAGACAGCAAATGAACTTAATAATGTGGCGGACGATCAGCCATCGGGTCAAATGTCGCAATTCCATCGGACAAATCTGAAGATTCAACACGTTGATACAAAATTTGCATTTGTTTTTTTAAATCAGCAATTTCCAGCCCTTGAATCACCAATTGTTTATTGAGTTGTTCAACTAAATCATCTAAAAATGCAATTCGGACTTGCAAATCTTCAATGGGTGCGGACAATGGCGCTTGATTATCAATATTTTGTTGTTTAGACACTTCAAGTCCTCATTTGAGATTTTTCAGGAAACATTATGGCCTATATTACTTTAAGGGATGTCCAACTTGCGTTTGGTGGACCTGCCTTGCTTGACGGCGCGAACTTTTCATTGGAGCGCGGTGAACGAGTGTGTTTAATTGGTCGTAATGGTGAAGGTAAGTCTACTTTACTTAAACTGATCGAGGGAAGCCTATTACCCGATTCTGGTGAAGTTTCTCTACAAAATGGCATCACCATTTCGATGTTGGCGCAAGACGTGCCGATGGACTCGGGCAAAGTGGCGGATATCGTGGCAGACGGCGCAGGTGAAGCCGCAGATGTGCTCAGAGCTTATCATGAAGCTAGTGATGCTTGTGTACTTGGAGACATGGAAGCGTGTGACCGCATGGGTAACTTGCAACACAAACTAGATCAGTTAGATGGCTGGGCTTTAGAAACCAAAGTCAATTCTATTTTAAGTAAAATGGGCCTAGACCCAGATGCCGATTTGGCCGACTTATCGGGTGGTCGTAAGCGTCGTGTGCTGCTTGCTCGTGCGCTTCTTACCCAACCCGATGTGCTATTGCTAGACGAACCAACCAACCATTTGGACGTTGAAAGTATTGAATGGCTAGAGAAGTTTTTACTTGATCAAAATAATTTAACTTTACTGTTCATCTCGCATGACCGTTCATTTGTAGATAGTATTGCAACTCGTATTGTAGAGCTTGACCGTGGCACTTTGCGTAGTTACGAGGGTAACTACTCACGCTACCTCGAACTAAAAGCACAGCAAATGGAAGCTGAGGAAAAGCAGAATGCACTGTTTGACAAACGTTTAGCTGAAGAAGAAGTGTGGATTCGCCAAGGGATTAAAGCGCGTCGTACCCGTAACGAAGGTCGTGTACGTGCCTTAAAAGAATTACGTGAACAGTCGAAAGCGCGCCGTTCGCAGCAAGGCAAAGTCAGCATGGCAACACAAGACGCTAGCCGTTCAGGTAAAGTAGTCTTTGAAATTGAAAACTTAGCTGTGCAATTTGGCAACAGCGCTCCAATCATCAAAGATTTCTCGGCACTGGTATTACGTGGTGACCGTATCGGCTTAGTCGGTGACAACGGTGTGGGTAAAACCACGCTCATCAAAGCTATTTTGGGTGAGCAAGAACATACTGGTACTGTGAAAACAGGTACGCAATTGGAAGTGGCTTACTTCGACCAATTACGTAATGCTCTCGACCTTGAAAAATCAGTCAAAGATAACGTGTCAGAAGGTTCAGACCATGTCGATGTGAATGGTAACCGTCGTCACATTTACAGCTATTTGCAAGATTTCTTGTTCTCACCAGAACGTGCGCGTACACCAGTCAAAGCTCTTTCAGGCGGTGAGCGTAACCGTATTCTTTTAGCCAAGTTACTACTTAAGCCATCTAACTTAATCGTGATGGACGAACCCACCAATGACTTGGATATGGTGACACTAGAGCTACTAGAAGAAATGTTGTCCGACTACAAAGGCACCTTACTGCTTATTTCGCATGACCGTGCCTTTATGGATAACGTGGTCACCTCAACTTGGGTGTTCGATGGTAAAGGCAATATCGATGAATACATTGGTGGTTACCAAGATTACTTACAACAGCGACCAGACCAAACTGCGGTTGACCAAAAAAGTGCTGTGAAAAAAGCAGCGGCGAAAGCTGAAGCGAACGCAGCACCTGCTAAAAAAGTCAAACTCAGCTATAAAGATCAACGTGCGCTTGAACAACTGCCTGCCGAAATGGAAGCACTGGAAAAAGAGCAAGCGGAAATCAATGCCTCACTTGCAGATGGTTCATTATTTATTTCAGATGCAGACAAGGCGATGACGTTGTCGAATCGTTTGACTGAAATTGATGAGCTATTGCTGGAAAAACTGGAACGTTGGGAAGAACTGGAAAATTTAACCAAATAATTTTTCGTAAGCTCCATAAAAAAACTCCGCACAATGCGGAGTTTTTTATATTTAACGCGGCTGACGATGCCCACCACCGCCAGGATGTATGCCAGCACCTCCACCTGGATGTATCCCACCCCCGCCAAGATGAATTCCACCACCACCTGGATGACTACCTCCTGGATGCAACCCACCTCCACCAGGCTGCCCTCCTCCTGGATGGATATGATCAGGATGTTGCCCCCCTGGATGTCCACCGCCATGACCATTAGGTGGTGGACGATGGTCTTCTAGTGGAAAGGGTGCATACCCTGTCCAACCAAACCCATGATAATAATGATTATAATCATCATATGGACTATAGACACAGCCCGTTAAAGCAATAAATAGCACACCGCAACTGCTGATGTTTTTTAGCATTTTTATCTTCCTATTCTTATCTTTCTTCTTAGTATTGTGAATTTCACCCAAATTAAAACAAAACAAATGTTGCGAGATGTTTAGACCATGTTCTCCACTGAGCATGAATACAGTTTCACCCACCTCATAAAAACCATCACAACTTGATATGAGAAGGTCTTGTACAACAGCTTCATGGCGAAGATTGCATCTTCATTCTTGCTTCATGCTAAACTCGAAATATTCTTTTTTCAGCCTTTATCGCAATTTATGAGTTCAAAGCCAGACTATCAACCCGGTGAATTTCAGTGGTCTTTCCTACAACCTAAATATTGGGGTGTTTGGATCGGTATCGTCTTTCTCATGATATTGGCGATTCTCCCATGGGCAATTCAACACCGACTGGCAACCCTCTTAGGCAACCTCAGCTTTAAATATCTGAAGTCACGACGTAAAACCACTGTTCGTAATCTGGAGGTGTGTTTCCCTGAATGGTCGGCCCAAGAAGTCCTTGAAAATGCCCGTTTAGTTTTTGTCGATCAAATGCTGGGCGTATTTGAAACGCTGAATGCGTGGTATAGCCCAAAGTGGTTTACTGGCCGTGTCAGTATTGAAGGTTTAGAACATATTCAAAAAGCACAAGCAGAAGGTAAAGGCGCACTGCTTTTAGGAACCCACTCTACTTTGCTCGATGCGGGTGGTTATCTATGCGCACAGTATTTTGAACCAGATGTGGTGTATCGCCCACAAAATAATCCACTGCTGGATATGCTCATCTACCGCTGCCGCGCCACCATTTATGCACATCAAATTGATCATGATGACATGCGTGGTTTGGTCCGCAACTTAAAAAATGGCCATGCCATTTGGTATAGTCCAGATCAAGACTTTGGCTTAAAACAAGGTGTTATGGCGCCATTTTTTGGCGTTCCCGCAGCGACCGTTACAGCACACCGTCGTTTATTGAAAATGACCAAAGCCGCAGCCATTCCTCTGTATTTTTATCGTGATGGTGATATTAAAAACCCAAAATACAAAGTGTTGATTGAACCTGCGGTGGAAAACTTACCCAGTGAAGATGAAGTCGATGATGCGACACGCGTGAATCAAATTATTGAAAATCAACTCCGTATTGCTCCGACTCAATATATGTGGTTCCACCGTCGCTTTAAAACTCGCCCTGCAGGCTATGACAAGATTTATTCTTAACAAAAAGGGCTGATTAAAAAAAGTAGAACCCGAGTTCTGCGTCCTGCAAAACTCGGGTACATGAGGTTGTGCTTTCAACGTTATTCTTGTTTTATTCGGTGGCATTCCATACCTACATCATATCCATGATGATTTCCATCAGCTTCAACTTCCATACTGGGATGATCCATTCCCGCTCCATCTGCTGATGAGACTAGAATACGGGCATACCAAATGACTAACCATTCGTCAGATTCCCAAATCCCTGTAAGCCATATCCTACACTGATGAAATCCGAGCGCCCCATATGTTTACTGGTAATCTTTGGCAATTTTATCTGTCACCTGCTTACCTTCTCGTTCCGCTTTCTCAATTCCATCTTCAATCGCCTCCTGCGCTTCTTGCTCATCGGCTTCGGTTTGCTCTAGCTCTTCTTGCACTTGCTCAAACACCCGACCAGTTTGAAGCACCACATATTCAGGGAAATGATCTGAACCAATATGTGGTAAACGCTGCATCTGAACTAAGGCAAAATCCGTACTGTGAAAAACATGATCCAGTGACCAGCGCAGTAAGGGATAGTCTGCATGAAAAGTATTGACAAAATGTCGTCCGACTCGGGGGTCTAGCAGCCCACTGATCCGTTGAAAAAGTCGTGTCGTGCGCGACCATGCCACATCATTCAAATCCCCCATCACAATGCAGCTCTCATCCAAATCTTTAATCTGATCCCCGACTATCAATAATTCAGCATCACGTAAAGTAGAGTCTTTGGCTTCGGTCGGACTTGGCGGTTTCGGGTGTAAGCAGTACAGTTGTACTGGTTGTCCTGACCTTAATATGACTGTGGCATGAATCGAAGGAATTTCATCGCTCAAAATAAACTTAACTTCAATATCTTTAAGCGCTAAACGACTGTACAAATGCATGCCATACAGATTATCCAAAGGCACTGCAACCCGATAGGGATAGTCATCTTCCAGTTCACTCAAGGCTTGTTCCCAATGTGCATCCGACTCTAAAGTCAAAATCAAGTCCGGTTGATGCTGATGAATCTGTTGCAGCAATAAGTGATATTGAGTATTGGGCGTTAGTACATTCGACACAATTAAAGAAATCTGACGTTCTGGCTGTAACTCTGTTTTAGCAACCGTTTTCACCTGCTTTTTCCATACAAAGGTATAAGGCAACACCATTTTGAGTTGGTACGACACTGCCGCAATTAACCCCAGCAAAATGACTTCACGCACCCAATTCCAAGGTGCATCCCAAATCAACATCAAGATAAATGCAATCAATCCCAATGCCAAAATCTGTAAGCGTGGAAAATCTGCGCCTCGAAACCACCATTCATCTCGTGGAATCAGTGACCAGAAGCTTAACCAAATCACAACACATGCCAGCAACTCAACCCAGATCATAGATAGCCACTCTTATATTCTTAATTTTTTGTAGATTCATAAATTAATATCAATTTTGCATGTAACATAAACAAGATATATTGCACAATATAATTGCTGTTTTCATTGTGTAGTGCTTGCAGTTAAGCGCTCTTTTGATACACTCGAATCCCCTTTTAATTTTTAACGCACCGAGGCAAAGTGACATGAAAGTAGGTCTGGTCGGTTGGCGCGGGATGGTTGGTTCCGTCCTAATGCAACGTATGGTTGAAGAGAATGATTTTGCTCATTTTGAGCCATTTTATTTCTCTACCAGTAATGCAGGCGGTGAAGCGCCTGCGTTTGGCGGTAAAACTGCCCCAGCACTTATGGATGCATCAGACATTAACAGTCTGAAGCAAATGGATGTCATTATTACCTGCCAAGGCGGCGACTATACCTCAGAAGTTTTCCCGAAGCTCAAAGCAGAAAACTGGACAGGCTATTGGATTGATGCGGCATCTACACTTCGTATGGAAGATGAAGCCATCATCGTACTTGACCCTGTCAACATGAACGTGATTAAAGATGGTTTAGTGAACGGTACCAAAACATTCGTGGGCGGTAACTGTACAGTTTCACTGATGCTGATGGGCTTAGGCGGTTTATTCCAAAACAATTTAGTGGAATGGGCAACCTCGATGACTTATCAAGCAGCATCGGGTGCTGGTGCGCAAAATATGCGTGAACTCATCTCTGGTATGGGCTATTTGTACAACAACACCAAAGATTTGTTAGATGACCCACGCTCTCCAATTCTAGATATCGACTCTAAAATTGCGGAATTACAACGTGGCGAAGGTTTCCCTTCAGCAAACTTTGGCGTGCCATTAGCAGGCTCACTCATTCCTTATATCGACAAACAATTAGACAGCGGTCAGTCGAAAGAAGAATGGAAAGGTCAAGTTGAAACCAACAAGATCTTGGGCAACCAGCAAATCGTTCCGATTGACGGTCATTGTGTGCGTATTGGTGCGATGCGTTGTCACTCTCAAGCTTTAACATTAAAGCTGAAGAAAGACGTGCCTCTTGATGAAATCGAAGATATGTTACGTAGCGCAAACCAATGGGCAAAAGTGGTTCCAAATACCCGTGAAGCGTCTATGACGGACTTAACACCTGTGGCTGTAACGGGTACATTAACAGTTCCTGTTGGTCGTCTACGCAAATTGAATATGGGCAAAGAGTACTTAGGTGCTTTTACTGTCGGTGATCAATTGCTTTGGGGTGCTGCGGAACCCTTACGTCGTATGCTCCGTATCCTGATTGACTACAAAAATACTTAAGCATTTACCCGCTAAAGTATTAAGCCGATCACACTTGATCGGCTTTTTTTTGTAACCCTGATGTTAACGTTTTACAAATAACACACAACTCGCTAATCTATAATTTTCGCTTTGCGATCTGTGACCGAGCTAAAGATTAAGATGACCGTAAATAACAAATTAAAGATAGCCATTTTAGCCATTATTGCTTCGCAAAATGTGAATGCGATCACTGTTGATCCTATTCAAATTCAGTCTGCGCCTGGGGAACTGTTGTATGCAGAATTGAACTTTCACGATGCCGATCCGAATGCTCCGATTCAAGCCAGTCTAGCCAGCGCAGAAGATTTGATGTCTCTTGGTGTCATGCATCAACCGCCCAGTAATCTGAACTTTTTTACCCGTCGTACCAGCGCCAGTACAGGTGTGATTACAATTACCTCTTCACGTCCTTTAACGGAAGCAGAACTGAACATTGTCGTCAAAATCAAAGAAGGCAATGCGGCACGGCTACAGCATATTAAAACAGCCAATAAACGCTCGACAGCACTTCAAGCCCGTACGAATAATAATGAAAAAGCCTTAAAACCGGTGGTGATTGTCAACGAAAAAGATATTGCGCTAAACTTACCTGTCAGCACACAATTCAATAGCTTAAAAACAACAGCTGCGCCGATGACAAATACAACACCACTCAAACTCAATAACCATACCCCACCAAGCATGAGTGCGACCGCTATTGCAGCACCAACACAAGTTATTTCAGTAGCCTCTGCACAAATTGCAGCAGCGGCTCAAACTTCAGCTCCACGTGTTGAACCTATTACGCAAGCAAAAAAATCAGCAGATCCGTTGGTGCAAAAGTATGCCGATTCAGTCCAAAAATCAGATGCACCAATTTCTGCACAGGCCAACCCACAAACTATTCCATCGACAGCAAAAACAACACCTGCTGCCCCTGTAACTACTGCACGCCAAGCCGCACCTCAAAGTGCCCATGTTGTTCGGTCGAATGAATCTCTATGGGGTATTGCATCGCGTATTGCTGCTGAAGAAAACCGTCCTGTCGGTGAAGTCATGCAACAAATTAAAGCTAAAAATGAACATGCCTTTATTCAAGGTGACGTAAACCGCTTACGTCGTGGTGCTAACCTCAATTTAACGGGTCTGCAAACAGCCAAATCAGAGCAAAAAGTCTCCGTTTCATCACTTCCAAAACAAAGCTCACAGCAATCCGGCAAGGCGAAATACCGCCTCAATCAAGCCGAGATGAGTTTGGTTGCAGAGAAAGAGCAAGATTCAGGCCACGGTTCTGCCAAGAAGTCGACAGAAAAGAATCAAACATCAAACGAGTTGTCATTAAAAGTTATGACATCCCGTGAAAAAACCGTTAAATTACAGAGAAACGTAACACAATTAGAAGTGGCACTTAATCAGAAAGATCAGAGAATTCAATTACTAAACACTCGTCTTGCACAATTGCAACAACAATTGAAAGCACAACAAACTGAGAAAAAGCCAACACACTAAAGTGTTATTTTGATTATTTGATTTTGGATGAACTTGCACAAAGACAAGTTCAAAAGGGGTAAAACATGCTTATTTATGTGATTCCATTTATCTTACTATTGGTTGTTGCCATAGTCTTAAAAAAGCGTGAGGCGAGTAAAGAAGCAGAACCAAAAACTCAAAAAGCGGTTGCTGCAAAAAGCAAAGCCAAAAAAACAGCTTCGTCTAAAAAATCCCCACAACAAACTCAAGTCGTTGAAGATGTTGTCGCTAAAAAAGCCACGACACCACTCGCTACAGATCTACGTAATAAAATTGAAGGTCAAATTCGCGACCGCAATTTCTTCTCAGCTGAAGCACAAATCAACCAAGCCCTAAATAAAGACAATTCACAACACGAATTATATTTACTGCTGCTCGATATTCACTTGCTCCAAAAAGATGAGTTTGCCATTAGCCAATTGCTGAATCATTTACGTTCTTTAGAACTGGATGATATTTTGGCGCAAGCAGAAGCAAAAAAATCGGATTACGATCAATTACATCAAAATAGCCGTGACACGATTGAGTTTAAACCAACTGAAATTGCACCATCTGCACCAAAACCTGTAGAAGCAACCAATACTGCTGACTTTGATGCCCTGATGTCATCAAATAATCCTGCTCCCGCTCCTGTGCAGGCTTCTGTTGTTGAACCTGTTCAAGACATTAAACCGCTTGATTTTGATACCTCAGCATTTACGACCACAACACCTGCTCAACCTGAACCAAGCATCGAAGTTCAAAGCTTAGAATTTGATATCTCTAGTTTAAATACACCAACAGCAGAACCAACCAAATCTGCTGAAGAACTTAAACCGCTCGATTTCGGTTCACTTTCTTTAGAAAGCACGCCTATTCAACCAGCAGAAACTGCTGCAGCCGACATCCAACCTTTAGATTTTTCGTTCAATCTCGACACAGCGCCGACAACAACGCCAGAAGCAGAAATTTCACTGCCTGCTGCGGATGAACGTCCTGAATTTAAATTTGATTTTTCAAGCGAATCCACAGCCGAAGCTGCAAAAGATATCCCTGCTTTTTCTTTTGATACGGTGAGCCCAAGTGAAGCAATAGTAGAAGAAACACCAGCAGTTGTTACGCCAAACCTCAGTTTTAGTCTAGAGTCTACTGCACCTGCCAATACGACAGATCAAAGCGATCCTCTGGTGCAGTCTTTCCCTCAACTGAACGAAGTCAATGAAATACACTTAAACCTTGAATTGGCTGAGCAATACATTCAACTTGGCGCTTTCGAAGCTGCACGTGAAATTTTGGTTGAACAAGAACCAAATTACTCTACGGAACAACGTCAGCAAGTAGAACAGTTACTGAGTCGCATAGCATCCTAAGCCATTTCGTTTTAAACTAAAGCAGTCATCACCGACTGCTTTTTTTATAATGAAAAAAATTGCGCTTATCTATATGGGTGGAACCTTTGGCTGTATTGGCGAACCCTTACAACCAATGCCTGCCGAAGACTTTATTCCCAAGCTCACACATGTCTTGCCGATTCATCTCGACATTGAATGTTTTATTGCACCTGTCATTAAAGACAGTAGCGCCTGCACGGCTGAAGACTGGTTATTGCTGATTCAGCAGATTCAACAATTACAACTGAAACAATTCCAGCATTTTGTCGTGATTCATGGCACAGATACCTTAAGCTATGCCAGTGCTGTCGCCGCACACTTTATCGCAGACTCCGCATGTGTGGTTTTCACAGGTAGCCAATATCCATTGCTGAATGTTCAAGGCACGGATACGCGTGAATTTAGCGATGCGATTAGTAATTTGAATTTTGCCTTAGATGCGGTGATGAAACATCCTGTCGGAGTGTATCTGGCTTTTCATCAACAGGTATTACATGCGCAAACCGCGTTAAAACGACATACCACAGAACTGGATGCTTTTACAGGCGTCATGGCTGAACAGCCGATTCCACACGGCTTAAAAACACACATTGTACAAACAGGTGATGTAGAACAATCTCACCAGTTCAATTGCCTCAACCTGATGATGCAACCTGTTGCCTTGGTGCAGCAAGTACAAAACTTGCGAAATTTGCTCTCTGCGCCGCCACATTTCCTCATTTTGCAAGGTTTTGGAACGGGTAATTTAGCTGTGAATGCCGAGCTAATAGCACTTTTCGATGAATTTTACGCACAAGGCTGTGTTGCTATCTTAAGCACCCAAGTCCCTTTCGGCCGTACTGATCAGCGCTATGCAGTTGCCGCTTGGACAACCCAAGCCAAAATAATTGTTAGTGATTGCCTCGGGCATGCAGATCTGTATGCCAAAGCCCTTAAAATGTATTTACAATACCCCAGCGCTGAAGCACGCTTCAGCCATTGGCATGATTTGGGTTAATTTGAGGTACATATGCAACGTTTTGCGATCGGCATTGAGTTTTGTGGAACACACTATCGTGGTTGGCAAACCCAGCAAACAGGTGTGATCAGCGTACAAGAGACGATTGAAAAAGTACTCTCTAAAATTGCCAATGAGCCGATTAGCTTACATGGTGCAGGTCGTACCGATGCTGGCGTCCATGCCACCAATATGGTGGCGCATTTTGATAGCTCGGCACTTCGTTCAGAACGCGGTTGGTTAATGGGCAGCAACAGCCAACTGCCAAAAGATATCTCGATCCAGTGGATCAAAGCGATGGGGCAAGACTTTCATGCACGTTTCAAAGCGCAGGCACGTCGTTATCGCTATGTGGTCTATAACCACCCGCAACGTCCTGCTCTTATGCATAAACAAGTCACACACGCTTATTACGCACTAGATGTAGCAAAGATGATACAAGCCGCGCAAAAGTTCGAAGGCACGCATAACTTTGAAAGCTTCCGTGCAGCCGCATGCCAATCCAATCAACCTGTGCGCCATGTCAGCCATTGTCGATTAATTCAACATGGTCCATATTTGGTACTCGACATTCAGGCCGATGGCTTCTTGCACCATATGGTCCGCAATATCATGGGCTGCTTACTGGAAATTGGTCAAGGTATGTATGAAGTCGAGCATATTGAGGCTATTTTCGCAGCAGAAGACCGCAAAGCCGCAGGCATTACAGCCCCTCCTGATGGGCTGTATTTCATTCATGCCGACTATCCAGCGCAGTTTAAGCTACCTAAGCAGCCGCTTGGGCCGCACTGGCTAAATATGCCTGAATAATTTATTTTTGAATCCTCCATCTAGCCAGCTTTTTCAAAGGAGGGGAAGAAATTCCTCCCTTTTATAAAGGGAGGTTAGGAGGGATTTCTTAACGCTGCTTACGCTTACGATATTCCACTGGGGTTTCATTGGTCCAGCGTTTAAATGCACGATAGAAGGTACTTGGCTCAGAAAAGCCAGTCAAATACACGATACGCTCTACACTTTCAGCGGTATTGGCCAAAAGTTTTTTCGCCAAACGGCAGCGATAATCAGACAAAATTTGCTGGAAGCTGGTATTCGCCTCACTAAGTTGTGTGCGTAAACGCCTTGGGGTAATACTGAGCTGTGAAGCCACTGTTTCAAGTGTGGTTTCACCACTTTCTAGGGTTGAACCTATCGCGCGACGGACTTCACCCACCAAATCATAACGGGCTAATTCTTGAAGTTTTTCAATCGCTAACTGCTCATGCAGTTGCAATAATTCAGGTTCCGCCTGCCACAACGGATAAGCCAAAATACTTGGGTCAAAATATAAGCGGGTTTCTTTTTGCCCTAGACTGACAGGGCACTCATATACGCGGAAATACTCATCATCAAACGCGCCTTTACTGAAGTTAAAATCAATATAGATCGGTTCAAAGCGCCCTTCAGTAATAAATTTAAAGAACCGTAAAATACCAGACATCGCACATTCAGAAAAATGTCGATTGACCAAATTTTCAGCCCAAGGTTGTTCCCCATTGGTCAAATAACACCGGTCATCTTCAACCACCAACTTGGCATGAAAGGCATCACTGATCAATCGCTGATAAGCCAAAGCGCGCTTCAAACCCTCACCAAAGTTTTCGGATGAAATAAACAAATGCTCAATCACTTGGCCACGGTATAAAGGCAGATTTTCACCCAAATGTAGACCAATGTCTGGATCACGGCTCACCTCTTCTGCCGCCACCCAAAAAGCGTATTGTGCGCTCAAAGGCGTACGCTCATTGGTCTCCATTTGATTTAATGCAACACCAGCCTTTGTTAAAATCTCTTCTGTTGGCAACCCTGAACGACGAATCGCTTGGTAGCCTAATCGCAATACAACCGATGCATCAGTTAGCTGACCCACGCTAGAACCTTCCTTGTATGTTCTTCATTTATACATAAAACATTAAAATTAGATTAACTGCGATTGACCAAACTGACAACAACTTATACAGTTTTTTTGTTGAAAATATTTATTCCTCTTGTTCGCTTATTTTACTGACAGATGATCAGGCAACCGCCCATTCCGCCTTGTTTTATGCAAAAAAATTGACTATAATTTGCGCCTTTCCAATTTATTCATTCAGGTAGGCTATGGCCAATAAAGAGGAACTCATCGAGTTCGAAGGCGTTGTCACCGAGACGCTTCCTAATACTATGTTTCGTGTACGTTTAGAAAACGGTCATGAAGTGATTGCTCACATCTCTGGTAAAATGCGTAAACACTATATTCGTATTTTGACTGGCGACAGTGTTAAAGTAGAAATGACACCTTATGATTTGTCTAAGGGTCGTATCACTTATCGTGCGCGCTAAGTTTTAGCGAAGCGAAAAAGCCACTTTTTAAGTGGCTTTTTTAATGTCTGCGCTCAGACTAAAACGTTATGAATCAACTAGATTTCATGCAAAAGTCAAACTGTAATTAAATGCAACAATAACTTAATACGCCAAAACAATAATGAAGACGGCTTCAACGAAGCTCGCTATTTTACTGTTCCCAATGCTCTGTGTTGCTTGTGCCACAATAAGCGAAACTCGGCTCAAGTAAACCTTACAACACTATATCGGACAATCGTCACATCAAGTTCAAAATCAACTCAACCTCAATAGCATGGGTTATAAAGTGCTCGGTGCTCCTGTATATACCCCAGAAAAACTGACCTAAACTCTGTTACGTAATATGCCTATTCCGATGGTAATCCCCAATCTTGGAACCAGTGTCAATATCGGTGCACCCATTCCGACACCTTCCAGCGGTAGCCTGAATATTGAAATGAAATGCAACATTGAGTTCAGACTGCATGATGATCTTGTGGAATCTATTCACTACATCGGCAAAGCGTGTTAGCGGCTGCGTTATGTTGAGTCGCCTACATACCGTTTATCTCAAATTACTCGAAACATACTCAAACGAACGTTCAGATATACAATACTAAAAGGGTCTTTCTCTGCTTAGGGGATGATCATGAAGCCCTTTATTGTCAGTTTTTTTAGTTCCATCTGCTTTCTACTGCTTCAAGCTTGCAGCAGCTCTCCAACGCAACACCAGACCGTCGTTTCACCCGCTAAAATTGCGCTCCCCGACTATTTAGAACAATATATCGGCCAAGATGTATCGAGCATTCGGCGCGAACTCAACTTACGTCAACTCGGCTATGAAACCTTAGGTGCACCGATTCAAACACCAAACCAACTGAGCTACACCATTGTCAGACGGATTCAAATTCCAACCCCTATGCCCACTATGCGCAGTGACAGTAGTGTCGGCGCAATTCCAATTCCTACACATACACCATTTTATGATGTTCAGTTAGAGTGCCAAGTCCACTTTTTATTAAAAGATAATATTGCACAATCAATTCAATATCGAGGCAAAGCCTGCAAAGGTTATTAAATTTTGGGCATAAAAAAACGCAGCGGATGGCTGCGTTTTCAAATTATTTTTGGCTTAGTTCAGTGCAGCCACAACCGCCTGCCCCATTTCCGCAGTACCCACTTTGCTCATGCCTTCAGACATGATATCAGCGGTACGCAAGCCTTGATCTAGGACATTGCCTACTGCATCTTCAATCGCTTGAGCAGCAGCTTCTTCACGGAAGGTATAACGCAACATCATAGCTACCGAAAGAATAGTGGCTAATGGGTTGGCAATATTTTGTCCTGCGATATCGGGCGCCGAACCATGACATGGCTCATACATCCCTTTCGCATTTTCATCTAAGGATGCTGATGGCAACATCCCAATTGAACCTGTCAACATCGCGGCTTCATCAGACAAGATGTCACCAAATAAGTTACCTGTCACAATCACGTCAAACTGTTTAGGCGCGCGCACCAACTGCATTGCAGCATTATCGACATACATATGCGACAAGTTAATGTTTGGATAGTCAGCTTCTTTCATCGCCGTTACGGTTTGCTTCCAAAGTTCAGTCACTTCAAGGACGTTGGCTTTATCAACAGAACAGACTTTGCCACCACGTAAACTGGCCATTTCAAAAGCTACTTTCGCAATACGCTTAATTTCAGACTCAGCATAAACGTCGGTGTTAAAGCCTTGTTTTTCACCATTCTCAAGTTCACGAATACCCCGTGGCTGACCGAAGTAAATCCCGCCCGTTAATTCACGAACGATGAGAATATCAAGACCCGCAACAATTTCAGGCTTTAAGCTTGATGCATCTGCCAATTGCGGATACAAAATAGCTGGACGTAAGTTCGCGAATAAATTTAATTCACTACGAATTTTTAACAAACCACGCTCTGGACGAATCGAACGCTCAATGTTGTCCCACTTCGGACCACCCACCGCACCGAGTAAAATCGCATCTGCATTTTTGGCTTGTGCTGCAGTCACATCTGGATAAGGTGAACCGTGTGCATCAATGGCAGCCCCACCGAGTAGGCCCTGTTCCCACGTTAAACCTAAATTGAATTGATCATTAACTCGTGTAAGTACCTGCTCTGCGGCTTTTACAATTTCAGGACCAATGCCGTCACCAGCCAAAATCAAAATATGTTTAGACATGAAATATTCCATTGTTGGTGAGTGCTGACTCACACGATTAAAGTTTTTGTTCTACAAACTCGCCCAAGCCATTTAAGACATTGTAAGGTTTGCAAAAACGACGAATTGTTGTTTGATTTTGCTTTAAATCGACACACAAAGGGTCAGGTGCAGACATATTTAACAAGCTTCCCTGATGTCGACTGCGCGCACGGAACATCCTAAAGGTGTAGCGTTCCGCAGGCTTAAAACGATGAATCACATGCAGTGTTTCAGCGCGATCGACCGAAACGGGATAGAAGCGAATCACCAGTTCATGTTGCCCCGCTGGCACTGACAGAAACAAGGCATTCGCTTCATTCAAATCATCTCGTTTTAGACGAACGACCTTCTCTCGAATGGCCTCACGGCTGACACGATGATTGTCTGCATCCACAATTTTGATCTGATTCCATCGCTCAAATTCGCAGCTCACCGTACCAGTACAGTAAAGCTGCGCATTATTTTTACTCGCTGGGGTATCCTGAATCCGCTTAATGCTTGCCGTATTCATACTTTGGCAGGCAGTTAATGTTCCCACCAACGCCAGTAGAGCGATACGACTGTAACTCGTCACCATTGTTCAAGCCCAACCTTTACCAGTAGCAAAACGTTTAAAATTCTTTTGCTCGATATTAACAAGAGATGGACCCAAGCACTAGATGCATCGAATTTTCAATTAAGCATGAATTTCAGCAAATATCCACGGACGTGATGCTTTGGTCTTTTCTTCATAGGCTTTGATGTCATCTGCGACCTGTAAAGTTAAACCGATATCATCCAAACCATTTAACAAACAGTGCTTACGAAATGGATCCACTTCAAATGTGAAGGCTTCACCCGATGGTGTACGCACTTCTTGCGCATCCAAATCAATCGTCAGCTGATAGCCTTCTGTTGCTGCACATTCTTTGAAAAGTTGATCAACAATTTCTTCAGACAAAATCACAGGCAACATGCCATTTTTGAAACTATTATTAAAGAAAATGTCGGCATAGCTAGGCGCAATCACAGTACGGAAACCATATTCTTCTAATGCCCACGGCGCATGTTCACGGCTTGAACCACAACCAAAGTTCGCACGAGAAATTAAGATGCTCGCACCTTGGTAACGTGGCTGATTCAATGCAAAATCAGGGTTTTTAGGACGTTTAGAATTGTCTTGTCCCAAAAAACCTTCATCTAAATAACGCAACTCATCAAATAAATTTTCACCAAAACCCGTGCGTTTAATGGATTTCAAAAATTGTTTTGGAATGATCAAGTCTGTATCGACATTGGCACGGTCTAAAGGTGCAACGATACCTTGTTCAACGGTATATTTTTTCATGTCTATGCTCCCAAGCCCGAATTAAAATGAACGCACATCGACAAAGTGACCAGCAATCGCTGCTGCGGCTGCCATTGCTGGACTCACCAAATGCGTACGACCGCCATTGCCTTGACGACCTTCGAAGTTACGGTTAGAGGTCGATGCACAGTGCTCACCGGGTTGTAATTTGTCTGCATTCATGGCTAAACACATTGAACAACCTGGCTCACGCCATTCAAAGCCAGCTTCAATCAAAACTTTGTCTAAGCCTTCAGCTTCTGCTTGCGCTTTAACTAAACCAGACCCTGGAACCACCATGGCTTGTTTAATGGTACTTGCCACTTTTTTGCCTTTAGCCACTTCAGCCGCGGCACGAATATCTTCAATGCGTGAATTGGTACATGAACCAATAAAGACACGGTCTAATTGAATATCAGCCAATGCCTGACCTGCGGTTAAACCCATGTAGTTATAAGCACGCGTCCAATCATTGCGTTGCACTTCATCTTTGGCTTGTTCTAAAGTTGGTACAGCTTGAGTCACTGGAATCACCATTTCAGGCGATGTGCCCCAAGACACTTGTGGCTCAATCTCTTCACCTTGCAATACAACTACTGTGTCAAAATGCGCATCTGCATCCGAATGTAAGGTATTCCAATACGCAACCGCAGCATCCCACTGTGCGCCCTGTGGTGCATATGGACGGTCTTTGACATAGGCAATGGTTTTGTCATCGACAGCGACCATACCCACACGTGCGCCGCCTTCAATCGCCATATTACACACCGTCATACGACCTTCGATCGACATATCACGGAACACTTGACCACCAAATTCGATCGCGTGACCTGTACCACCTGCAGTACCAATTTTACCAATGATGGCTAAAACCACGTCTTTCGGTGTTACGCCCTGACCCAATTGACCATCAACACGCACCAACATGTTTTTCATCTTCTTTTGAACCAAGCATTGGGTTGCCAATACATGCTCCACTTCAGATGTCCCAATCCCGTGCGCCAAACAGCCGAATGCACCATGTGTTGCCGTATGAGAGTCTCCACACACCACCGTCATCCCCGGTAAAGTCAAACCTTGCTCAGGCCCGACCACGTGTGCAATGCCTTGACGCACATCATTAATGTCAAACTGCACCACATTAAAGGTTTTACAGTTGTCGTCTAAGGTTTGAACTTGGATACGTGAAGTATCATCTTCAATACCTGCAATTCCCTCTGAACGCTCTTTGGTCGAAGTTGGAACGTTATGATCAGGAGTTGCCACATTCGCACTTAAACGCCATGGTTTACGACCCGCAAGTTGTAAACCTTCAAAGGCTTGCGGAGAAGTCACTTCATGTAATAAATGACGGTCGATATAGAGTAAAGCCGAGCCATCATCGCGTTGTTTTACTAGGTGGTCATCCCACAATTTGTCATACAATGTTTTTGCTTGTTGGTTTTCGCCTGCCATGTCGATTGACTCCACTGGACTGGGTAATTCTTTCATTAAAATCGATTATAGCGACGATTTCACATAAATCTAATTTATCATTTTTATTAATTTAAAAACTTTTTGGAATTATTTTAAATTCATACCTCTTTGTTTCAATCCCTTTGATTACAAGCTCTCACTGCTGGTTTTAATTCAAGCCCTATACGCCTATTTATCAACCTATTGTAGGCCTCACAGTATATTTCCCTGCTCAGCCATGCAAGGTTTATCTCCCCCTATTTAGACCAATACTTTTGAAGCTCGCTTCGTTGATGTGAATAGAAAGACAGCGACCTATGCATAGACTAAAAGAGTGAAATCTACAGAAGCTTGTTTTCTCACGTCAAACATTCCAAACAGTCGACTGCATCGCCTTGCATTCAAAAACCCAATCATGAGCAATCAAAATTTCATTTTGACTTTATTAACGTTAATAATTACCATTTACAAATGAAAGGCATTATTGAGAGGGTATTTATCATGGCGAACATTCAGAAATTTGTAGCGAACAATCAGCGCATATTCAAAAAAACCCTAAGCTATTACATCATGCACATTACCGTGGCCATGATTGTGGCTTACTTTGTCACAGGTAACTTATGGATGGCGGTCACACTCAGCTTATTAGAACCAACCGTGCAAGCCTTCGCATTCTTTTTCCATGAACGTATTTGGGAGAAAAAGAACCGTACTACCGAAGAAAATATTCCTGCTTAAGCCCTTATATCAAGCGCCCTCTCAACTCTCAAAAGATCACATCAAGTGATCTTTTTTTATTTTAGTCCAGATCCAATAAGCTCCCATTCATTTTAAAGATCGCAATTCATATAAAATTATTTTATAATTTAATTATACTTTCATAACTAGACTACCCTTATGAATCTTGCAGCCTTCGAAGCTTTTGTAAAAGTCATGGAAACCGGCTCTATTTCTTTAGCCGCAGATCAACTCTTCATTACGCAACCTGCTGTAACCAAACGTATTCATAGTTTAGAAGAATATTTTGGTGTGAAACTGTTTGAGTCTGCGGGTCGTGGTGTACAAGCCACGCATGCCGCACATTCACTGCTGCCTAAAGTTAAAAACTGGCTCAATGAACTGGGTGACATTCACCATACCTTGAGTCATGAACAAGGCATGGTCCAAGGCAAACTCAAAATTGGCACCAGTCACCATATTGGTTTGCATCACTTGCCGAGCCATTTACGCAGCTATGTGCAAAGCTTTCCAAATGTCACCTTAGATGTGCACTTTGTCGATTCTGAGCAAGCACATGAAAAAGTACTGGCGGGTGATTTGGAGCTGGCTTTTTTAACGCTTCCACCCAAACTCGATGAGCGTTTGCAGTACGTCACCATTTGGGAAGATCCTTTAGTTTTTGTAGCAGCGCCGTTTCATCCGCTGGCACAAATGCAAAACTTACAACTCGAAGACCTGATTCAGTACCCAAGTTTATTACCTGCCTCACAAACCTATACCAGCCAAATCACCCTAGCAGAGTTTGAAAAACAAGGGCTGAAACCTAAAATCACTATGAGCAATAATCCACTCGAGTCGATTCGTATGTTGGCATCGATTGGACTGGGTTGGTCAGTGCTTCCAAAAACGATGATTAACCAAGACCTACAGCAGTTGAATGTGAAGTTCGAAATGAACCGTCAACTCGGTATGGTTTGGCATCCAGGCAGAACCCAATCTCGTGCGGTGCAAGAGCTGATTGCAATGATGAACTAAGCTTTGCAAGCATTAAAAAACCATCCACAAGGATGGTTTTTTATTTTGCGCGAGCGAATTAAGAAGCACTAATAGCAAGTGCAACCAGCCCAAGCCACATCACCAGCAAGATCAAACCTACTATGAGATTTATACCACCACGCTTTTCTAATTCAGTATGGACGCTTCCACTTCCCAACTGGCGAATCTTAGTAATCTGCTGATCGACATGATGCTTATACAAGGTATTCCCAAACATTCCAAATGCTACGGCCAAGCCAATATTTGCACCAGAACTTTCAATCCCCAAAAGTATTTCAACCATCCCTATGACCACAATTAAACCAATGGCCATAAAGCCATAAAGCCATAAAGCCATAAAGCCATAAAGCCATAAAGCCATAAAGCCATAAAGCCATAAAGCCATAAAGCCATAAAGCCATAAAGCCATAAAGCCATAAAGCCATAAAGCCATAACTGTACATTTTTCGATAAAATAACCAGACCACACCTAAGAAAAAGGCGGCAATATTAAAGCCTGCATATTGTTTCTTTGGCGTGATTTTTTCAAATTGAGCTTGATAGTAAGACTCATATTTCGCACCGATAAAAAGGGCACGATCTTGTTCTAGTTGATTAACTGAAGCGACATGTTCTAAAGACGTAGAGTCAGGAAAAGTTTGATGATCGAGAGACATAAATTTCTATTTTTATCTTATTTTTATAAAGAGAGGCAAAGCTTCGACGCTCAGCCTCTTTGAGTTCTACTTACTTTTGGATGAGTGAATCTTCATGCAGGGATTCATTCAGCTGATCTACAATGATAGCCCACTCACCATCCGATTTAATTTTTTCTGCCAAAAACTGACGTTGCGCTTCAGTCCAATACTCTGCGTCAACAATCGTGGTTTGTGCATTGAGCTGATGCGTTACAATAAACAACGCGATGGCATCTTCACTCGCATCTAAACCGAGTTGCTCAAACAGGTGGGTCATTCTTGGTCGTACACTCATATTTTTCTCCACGCTTATGTTCTAATTTTTCATAGTCAAAATAGCTTTAGCCAAGGTTCAACATAGCATATTTGGTTAATTTTCCAAGATCAGCCCACCTCTAGCCCGATATTTTATTATCACTGTACGCACTTTTCATTTTTGACGTCGATGCCTTTCAAATAAATAAGACTGCCCGAAAACAGCCTTTTTAAACAACGAAGGACAGATACTTAAATCGACCAGTCTTGGATTTCCCATGCCTGCTCTTTAGCCAATGCTTCTAGGCGGTCATCTGGATTGACGGCAATGGCATGGTCAGCATATTCCAGTAAAAAGCGATCATTGATGGAATCCGAATAAGCCCAAGACTCGCTGACATCACGCCCTGCAAGCCATTGATCTAAACGCGTCAATTTGCCTTTTTGGTAGCACGGTGTGTTGATCACTTTGCCCGTGTATTTACCCTCAACCACTTCAGCATTGGTCGCAATAATTTCACTAATCCCAAACTCACGGAAAATCGGTGCGGTAATAAAATCAGAGGTTGCGGTAATGCCAACCAAAGCATGTTCAGCATCGCGGTGTTTTTCAATAGCAGCAAAACCTTCGGGACGCATTTGCGGGCGAATCACTTTGTGCATGAACAGCTCATGCAGTTCAGTAAGGTAGGCATTGTCATGTTGAGTTAAAAATTCAAATACAAATTCATTATAGGCAATCGGGTCGAGCTGCCCTGCTTTGTAGTCTTCATAAAATTTATCGTTCATGGCGCGATGGCGAACTGGGTCGACCAAGCCTTCATTCACCAAAAACTCTCCCCAAGAATGATCTGAATCGGTGTTTAACAAGGTGTGATCGAGATCAAATAGCGCCAATTTCATGAAAATACTCGTAAAAACTGAAATTTAAGAAAAAATTTGTAAATCTATCTCCGCTAGTCGATAGAAATTCGTTAAGATCATAGCAATTTTAACATTTTTAAACTTTGCTTTTTTCGAGTTGGATACAGAAATAAAAATCCCCGATCGCAAAGTCATAAATTACACAATATTTAGGTAGCCAAATGATCGATTCGGAAGGTTTCCGACCCAATGTCGGGATCATTTTGGCAAACGAGTTTGGACAAGTTTTATGGGCAAAACGCATTGGACACAATGCTTGGCAATTTCCACAAGGAGGTATCCAATATGGAGAAACCCCTGAACAGGCACTTTATCGTGAGCTGAGAGAAGAAGTTGGCTTACTGCCCGAACACGTCCAAATTGTAGCGCAAACTAAAGGTTGGCTGCGTTATCGTTTGCCGCACCGATACATTCGTACAGATTCCGATCCCGTATGTATTGGACAAAAACAAAAGTGGTTTTTACTCAAACTCACTGCTCCCGCTCAGAATATTCGTTTGAATTTGTCTGATCCGCCTGAGTTTGACCAATGGCAGTGGGTCAGTTATTGGTACCCGCTGGGGCAAGTTGTGAATTTTAAACGCGATGTATACCGCAAAGCGATGGTGGAGCTGTGCAATCAGCTCCCTCAAAAAAAGCCTTAAAAAATCTAGACGTCCTACAGATTTTTTAAGGATCTCTTGTTATAAATAAGTTGGACGCACATTATTTTTGGAGTAGACGCGATGTCGAATATGCAACTGGATACCCTTCGACGCATTGTACAAGAAATCAATGCGTCCACCAGTTTGCATGAATCACTCGACATTATGGTCAACCATGTGGCGGAAGCCATGCATGTTGATGTTTGCTCCATCTATTTACTCGACGAACGCAATCAACGTTATTTGTTGATGGCATCGAAAGGTTTGAACCCCGATTCGGTCGGCCATGTTTCACTGCATACCAGTGAAGGCTTGGTCGGTCTGGTAGGTCAGCGTGAAGAAATCGTCAACCTTGACAATGCACCGAAACATGAACGTTTTATGTACTTGCCTGAAACAGGTGAGGAAATTTACAACTCGTTCCTCGGTGTACCGGTCATGTATCGCCGTAAAGTGATGGGCGTGCTTGTGGTGCAAAACAAAGAGTCGCAAGACTTTAGTGAAGCTGCGGAATCTTTCCTCGTCACGCTCTGTGCTCAGCTTTCAGGGGTTATTGCACATGCGCATGCGGTGGGCAATATCGATGTATTTCGTAAACCGAGTAATTTACCTGCCTACAAAACCTTCCAAGGGGTACCTGGTTCCGGCGGGATTGCCTTAGGCCGTGCCGTCATTCTCTATCCCCCTGCGGATTTGGCGGCTGTCCCTGACCGTGAAGCCGATGACATCAGTGAAGAATTAGAGCTGCTAGATCGTGCCCTCACCTCAGTGCGTGATGAAATCAAATCGCTTGATGACAAAATGCAAGATGCCCTCATGGCGGAAGAGCGTGCACTGTTTAGCGTGTTCTTGCGCATGTTGGATGAAAATGCGCTGCCAGCGGAAATTAAAGAACAAATTCGTGATGGGAACTGGGCACAAGGTGCAGTGCGTATCGTCATCGATAATCATATTGATCTGTTTGAACAGATGGAAGATGACTATCTCCGTGAACGTGCCGCGGACTTAAAAGATCTCGGTCGACGGATTTTGGCCTATTTGCAAGAAGCCGACTCCAGCCACCGTGAACTTACCGATGAAAGTATTCTGATTGGGGAAGAAATCTCAACCGCAGCATTGGTTGAACTGCCAGTCGATAAAATTGCAGCCATCGTAACCACCGAAGGTGCCATGAACTCACATATGGTGATTGTGGCACGCGCACTCGGTATCCCAACCGTGGTCGGCGTGACTGAACTGCCGATTAATACCCTTGATGATGTGGAGATGATCGTCGATGCGCACCAAGGGCGCGTGTTCATTAATCCACCTCGCCGCTTACGTAGTCGCTATAAAGAAATTCAAAAAGAAGAAGAACTGATTGCCAAAGATTTAAAACAGTATGAAACCAAAGATGCCATCACCCCTGATGGTGTCGCAGTCAAACTGTTCGTCAATACTGGCTTGATGATTGATGTGGTCCGTGGTGTACAACGCGGTGCCAAAGGCGTTGGTCTATATCGCTCTGAAATTCCGTTCATGCTACGTGATCGCTTCCCAGGTGAAGAAGAACAACGTGCGATCTATCGTCAACAGTTGAGTCACTTCGCCAACAAACCTGTAGTGATGCGTACCCTCGATATCGGTGCAGATAAAGACTTGCCTTATTTCTCAATTGAGGAAGAAAACTCAGCTCTCGGCTGGCGCGGTATTCGCTTTACGCTGGATCATCCAGAAATTTTCTCTTCGCAAATTCGTGCCATGCTCAAAGCCAGTATTGGTCTCAACAACCTGCACATTCTACTGCCGATGGTAACCAGTGTCAGTGAAGTAGAAGAAGCGCTGTACTTACTAGAGCGAGACTGGGTCGCGGTGCAAGAAGAAGAACAGGTCAAAATCACCAAACCAAAAATCGGGATCATGGTCGAAGTACCGAGTGTCTTATTACAAATTGAAGAGTTTGCAGAGTTGGTTGACTTTTTCTCGGTAGGTTCAAACGACCTGACACAATACTTACTAGCCGTTGACCGTAATAATCCACGCGTTGCCAATGTCTACTCACATTTCCACCCTGCGGTTTTACGTGCGCTCACCCGCTTAGTCAAAGAGTGTCATAAGTACAACAAACCAGTCAGTATTTGTGGGGAAATGGCGGGCGATCCTTTGTCTGCGATCTTACTGATGGCGATGGGCTTCAATACCCTATCAATGAGCTCAAGTAACATTCTGCGTGTACGCAAAGCCATTTGTCATGTCCCAATGCCAGATGCGGTCGAATTGTTAGAGCGTGCCTTGAAAATGAGTAATCCACTCATTGTGAAAAGTCAGATGGAATATTATTTTAAAACACATGGTTTGGCCGACATGGTCAAATCCGCAACACGTATTGTGACAGCTTAAAGGTCTTTAAACCCAAGGAACGGACATTAAAAAAGGGAGATAATCATCTGAATATCTCCCTTTTTTGTGCTTGTCATAGCCTCGTTTTGCATTTTTCTTTCGGTCTACAAAGACTTGGCTTTGGTTGACTTCATGCATGTGTTTAGCCACGAAGTTGTGAATCACAACTTTTGGCTCAGCTTTCTTCTTTGCCATTTTTTTCACCTTGTTGATGTGATCATCTCACTGATGATGCGGTAGAAATTTTACGCCTTTTTGAAGGTATTACAAGCGATTTTGGCTGAACCTATATCCCCAGCTCATGCACTATTTTTCAATTCAATTACAGGTTAAGGCAATGCTATATTTTGCAATGCCTTTGATCCATATACTTAAAATGTCGCTTAGACATAAAACTGTTCTAACAATAAAATCATCGCAATCAACATCATCAATGCCCCTGACACTCGACTGACCACCCTAGCAGCCTGTGGGCGTGTACCCAAAACTTTTTGCGCACTAAATCCAACCAAGAAATAAACAGCCGCGCAACTCATGAGATGAATTCCCGCCAATAAAACAATTTGAGAGGTGGGCGACAAAGCCGCTTGCGGGTCGATAAAGGGCGGCAATAAAGCCAAAAATAACAACAGGACTTTCGGATTTAAGCCACTTAAATAAACCCCTCGAATGTACCATGACTTTGAAGAAGCAATGGTAACCTGATCGCTGCTAATACTCGCAGGACGCATCGACAGGCTCAGTCCCATCCACAGCAAATAAACAGCCCCAACACCCGTGAGTACTTGAAGCAATACGGGCTGACTGGTCACCAATGTGCCCACACCCGCAGCAACAATCAGTGCCGCCATCAAATGCCCTGTTAATAACCCGGTTACCGCCGGCAAGACTCTTTTGCCCTGTATCCCCGACGAAATGGCATAGGCCCAATCGATACCTGGTGTCATCACAAACAGGATCGAAACACCCCAAAATGCAATTAAAATATTCAGTGACATCCCTTTACTCTCTTATCCATCACCGTTTTGAGGTTTAATCCAATCAAAACATGATCTGTATCAAATAATTTTGAAAGGATATCCTTTAGGCTCTAAAATGTGCTTTCAAATATTTGTGCAATAACGCCTAAAAAGGGGAGCTTCTTCCACATGGATAAAATTGATAAGAAGATTCTTGCTGAACTACAAGCCGATGGTCGTTTATCTGTTACGGAGTTGGCGCATAAGGTAGGGCTTAGCCTCTCTCCCTGTCACCGCAGAGTCAAAGCCTTAGAAGATTCAGGTATTATCAAAGGCTATCGCGCGCAGTTGGATATCTCCCAGCTCGGCTTGAATTTTTCAACCATTGTTTTTGTGACACTCAAAAATGGCGATAAAGATTCGGTGCAAAGTCTTGAAGAAGCGATTCTTAAGGTTCCTCAAATTGTGAAAGCGCAGCGACTTTTTGGTGACCCCGACTACTTGCTGCATGTCGTGACCTATGACTTGGAAAGTTATCAAAAACTCTATGATGAGCACTTGTCAGCACTACCAAATGTGCAACGTCTCATCTCCACCATGGTGATGAAAAATATTATTTCTAATCGTAGTGTTTTGTTCTAAAAGAATACGTTCTAGGGTCAGCTAAATATCTATAATTGATTTGTCTTTTTATGGATGATTTCGCGATTTCAACCAGATCTGCTCTGTTCTAAAAGTCCTTGTTAATGAATGATGTTCAGCAAAATCGAGAAGCCTCGCTTCAATAAAAAGAAAGTGATTAGCACATATTCTAAATTGAAGCGTGAATCATATTATTTCTCACCATTTTTTTGTTTGCTTCCCGTGATAAAAACGCTAGATTAAATCTTAATCACATACAAAATAAGAGCATCACCATGCCACTCGAAAAAGACAAAGATGCAACCATTGTGGTCAAAGATACGCCTGACCAAGAAAAGTATGAGTTTCTAAAAGAAAAAATTCGTTATAAGCAGGCCTTGCGCGAAAACTCAAAAAAAATTGACCACCAAAAAATCCGCTTGAATATCCAAGCGGATGCACTGCCAAGCAAAACCTTTTTTATTATGAATGCTTTGGCTGCTGTTATTGCAGGCTATGGACTGCTGTCCAACTCGGCTGCGGTGGTGATTGGCGCGATGCTGGTTGCCATGATGCTGGGGCCAATTTCGGGCATTGCTTTGGCTTTAATTGATAGCCGCTGGTTGCTGTTTAAAACAGCCTTGTCCACTTTGTTACTTGGCATTGCCATGATTTATAGCATTGGGATTATTTTAGGGCTAGTGAATTATGACCTACCCATGACCAACGAAATTTTAGCCCGTACTCAGCCAACCATTTTGGATTTGATGATCGCTTTAGCAGGGGGGGCCGCAGGTGCTTTTGCCTCAGTATCCCCTCGCCTGTCAGTGGCCGTGGTGGGTGTCGCCGTTGCGACGGCCTTAGTTCCGCCCTTGGTGGCCAGCGGGATTTTATTCGCACATATGGAATGGAAAAACTCAGCCAATGCATTTTTACTGGCGGTGACCAACATCTTCGCCATTCAGATTAGCTCATCTTTAGTCCTTTGGATTGCAGGCTTTAGACGGGGTTCCACCGAAGAAGTGCAGAGTAATGTCAAAGAGTTTCTCAAACGTAATGCTGTTAGCCTAATGTTCTTGGCGCTTTTAGGGATTTATCTCTCACTCAACTTTTATGCGCTGCTCAATACACGCCTGTACGAAAGCAGTACCGAGGCGACCATTAGTACTGAGCTGAACCATGCCAATAATATTATTGATACCATCCAATACGATAAAAAAAAGGGTTTCACTTTAGTCCGTGTCTCTATCCGTGGAGATATTCCGCCTAGCCCAGCGCAAATTGCAGCACTCAATCAAAAGCTATTGCCAGACTTGAACGATAACCCAAGCATTGTTCAAGTCCGCTTTATTCCGATTGATATTATTCAGGCTGAAGACAGCCCCAACGTCAAACTCGAACAAGATGAAGCGCAAAAGCTTTCCGTACAATAACGTGCTTTAAGCCGCAAATGCTCTATGCAGCAGTCGTTCTACGTCGGGTTGTTTCATCTCAAGCATCCCGACAACCCGACCATGAAATGGACTATAACGGCTTTGAATAAAGCCATCAGCCACATAGTCTGGTGCATGCCGTTTCAGCAGAACTGCTTGTGCCAAAATCACCAAGCGGCTGACCACACTGCGCCCCATAAATTGTAGTTCTTCAGGTGTCTGTTGGAACAACTGAAATAGATTTTGCAGCTCTTGTTTCAACTGTTCATCTTGCATAGCCGTGGCGGCCAAATCTTGAAACAGAGTTTCAATCGACTCTACATCACGGCTGATAGCACGCAGCACATCCAAACACATGACATTTCCTGAGCCTTCCCAAATGGTATTGACTGGCGCTTCTTTAAAAATACGTGCCATGATGCCGTTGTCGACATAGCCATTGCCGCCAAAAACCTCCATCATTTCCCCTGTCAGCTCAACCGCACGTTTACATATCCAAAATTTTGATGCTGGGGTCATAATGCGCCTCCAGGCCACGGACTGTGCATCATCCGTTTCATAGCAGTGTGCCAAGTGGAAACTGAACTGCATTGCTGCTTCAGTTTCTAAGGCTAAATCTGCCAGTACCGCTTGCATCAAAGGCTGCTTCGCTAAATGTTTGCCAAAAGCTTTGCGCTGACGGGTATAGGCAATACATTGCACCAAAGCCTGACGCAGCATGGCAGTACTGCCGACTGAACACGTTAGACGAGTGTAATTCGCCATTTCTATAATGGTGGGAATACCGCGTCCCGCTTCCCCAATCATAATACCCCACGCCTCTTTAAATTCGACTTCTGAGCTGGAGTTACTACGATTGCCCACTTTTTCTTTTAGCCGTTGAATATGGATCGGATTCTTGGTTCCATCCTCTAGCCAGCGCGGCACAAAGAAACAGGCCAAACCATCTTGTTCAGTCTTCGCCACTACCAAATGGGCATCACACATCGGTGCAGAGAAAAACCATTTATGCCCTGTGAGTAAATAGGCTTGACCGCGCCCCGACTCTGCAACTGGCACAGCCATGGTTTCATTGGCACGCACATCCGAACCACCTTGCTTTTCGGTCATGCCCATACCCAGCCAAATCGATTTTTTCTGGCTGATCGGCACATCACATTCATCGTATTCGGTTGAAAGTAACTTATCGCCTATTTTGGCCCACAGTTCAGGTTCGCGTTGAATCAGTGGAATACTGCCCAAAGTCATCGAGTTTGGACACAAATTGCCGCATTCCACCTGCCCTGCCAAATAAAAACGCGCTGCCCACTCGGCCCATTTCGAGGATGAATTGGGCTGATTAAACGGATGTGCATGGGTATCGAACTGACGATTTAACCCCATCCATTTATGCCATGCAGGATGAAACTCGATAAAGTCTTTACGGCGCCCGCGAGCATCGAAGGCATGTAATATGGGCGTATGCCTATTGGCGAGATCGGCATAATCATAATATTCCGCAGAGCCAACGACTTTACCCATTTCTGTGAGTATTGCCTGATCCTGACTGCCATAACGAGTCAGGATTTCTTGTAAAACGTTATCGGTTTCAAACAAGTTGTAATTTTCCAGTTCATCAAACTGATTACTGATTTGATGGGTCATCCATGCCGTATTCATATCATTTTGCTCTTGTTATGCTGTGCTTTTCATTTCAGTATAGAGAAAAATTGAGTCTGCCATGTTCAGCTTTGTGCTATGAAGAATCCCGAGATCCAAGTCCGCCGCAGGCCGCGCCAATCGCGAGCCAAACTCACCCAAGAAGCTTTGCAAGAAAGTTTTGTTCGGCTTTTGCATGAGCGCCATGCACACGAAATTACCATTCGGGAAATTACCGATGTCGCGGGTGTCGGTTTGGGTACCTTTTATGAGTACTTTTCAAAGAAGGAAGATTTGGTTGCATTGACCATTCATCAGCATGTGAAAACTAATGCGGAGCAGCTAAAAAGTTATGCACAAAGGCTGATGGAGTTATCCACAAAATTAACTTTTGAGGACTATTTACAGCAAATTATTCACTTTCAGCTTGAGCAGATTCAGGCTCGACAGTTTCTTTGGGCACAGACTTTTTTGCTGGAACGGCAGATTTCAAATATTGAAAGTTACCGTAAAAGCTATGCCATGATGGTACAAATGTGGCGCAGCATTTTAGAGCCGTCTATACAAGATGATGAACAACTCAAGCATATGGCTTTAAATATGCAACGAGTGTGTTATGGCTTTGTGTCGCAGACTTTGCTGGTTGAGCCTGAGTTTGAGGAGTGGAAGGAACTTGAAAAGGATATTGTTCAAATTTTAGGAAAACTTAAGTTTGAATAAAAATAGGCGTTCTATTCATTTTCGCGCTTACATTTAAGTTTTAAATAATTGATATATATAACAATATTAAAATTAGGATCGTGTAAGCCCTATAATCTAAAATGGAATCAATATTTCAGGGTATTCCTTGGAATTTTGTATCATTTAATTCTTATGGTTTAGGGTCTGTTGACATTTACTGTTCATAATTAACCCTATAAAGGTAGCCATAAAAATATACAGGCTAAAGCAACAGAACTTTGATAATTTCTTTTGAGCTTGTCATATCGAGTAGCTATTCCTCTAA